>CAZVSL010000294.1:0-7868 GCA_964629935.1 uncultured Calditrichaceae bacterium
AAGCTGGGATAATGCTATGACGCCTGATACCTCTGAATTCGACTACGCCTGCTGGCAGGATGATAGGAATCGGCCCACATTTAAGCGGGATGCAAACGGCATGCTCGTCGAGCCGGTCAGAAAGTACATTTTCGATGTCACTTCGCGATGGATGGACCCGAACGCAGATGGCGACCCCAGTGACGGCGTGGATGGCTGGTTTGTCAACCATGTGGAAGACTTGCCGGGCCAATTCTGGCGTGAGTGGAACGAGCTGGTCAAATCCAGCAACGGCAATGCTATCACGCTGGCTGACCGCTCGCTTGAGCAGCATGGATTCGATCTCTGGATTGACCATGACTACACCCAGTTGCTGCTGGATTTTTTCGTCAGCAAGACAGATGTGATGACTGTATCGGAGTTTAGCGAAAAGCTTAAGCAAAACTTTGACCGCCATTCTGATGAGCTGAATCGCAGTCTCATTCGCCAGTTAGATGACCACCACAGCTATCGCATCGCCAGTACCATTGTAAATGCGCGCCCGCCGGTTGCAAACGGCGCTTCCGCAATAAACGGATATTTAAGATATAATCCTGGTAAACCGGATAGTTCTCATCGCAAAATACAGAAGCTGATAACCTTATTCCAACTGACTTATCCCGGCTCGCCAATGATTTTCTATGGTAATGAGAGCGGTATGTGGGGTGGAGACTACCCTGATAATATCAAACCCATGCTGTGGCGGGAATTTATCTACGAGCGTGAGACCTATACCAGCCTTTATCCCGATCTGAAAACAGTAAGCGAAAACGCGCTGGACCAGGAGATGTTTGATCTGCATCGGCGGTTGAACCACGTGCGCCTGGAAAATCCGGCCCTCACAGTCGGCGATTATGAAGAACACATTGTTGATGATGAACGCCGCGTCCTGGTCTTCTCCCGCGAACACAAAGATAACGAGGTCTGGGTGTTTTTCAATCTCAGCGACGAGGCACAACATATTGAGATACGACCGGGCTGGAAAAAGAACCGAGAGGTCATGGATCCGATAACACAGACAAAGTATAAGTTAGACATATTTGACATAGACTTAGAACTCGAGCCGATGTCGGGCAGGGTGTTAGTAAAAGACTAACTTATGATCAAACTCGTCAACCTGTCAAAGCATTTCAACGACTTGAAGGCCGTCGACAGGCTCTCACTTGAGATTAAACCCGGCGAGATTTTTGGATTTCTGGGTCCGAATGGTGCAGGCAAAAGCACGACCGTGAAAATGCTGACCGGCATGCTGAGCCCCACCTCGGGCGCCGCTTCCGTAGCCGGGTTTGATATTCTTGAGTCTCCCACAGAAGTAAAGAGACAAATCGGGTACGTTCCTGAGTCGGGCGCACTGTTTGAATCATTGTCTGCCAGGGAGTATCTCGAACTGGTTTCGGAGCTGCACCACCTCGATCGCAGAGTCGCTGACGCCCGCATTGATGAGTTTCTGAACCTTTTCGGCATCTATGCAGAGAAAGACAACTATCTGAATCAGTTCTCCAAGGGCATGAAACAGAAGGTGCTGCTTGCTGCCGCCTTTTTGCACAACCCGCAAGTGCTTTTCCTGGATGAGCCGTTGAATGGTCTGGATGCCAATGCCGCAATGGTTATCAAAAAGCTTCTGAAGAAAATGGCCGGTCAGGGCAAGACCATCCTGTTCTGCTCACACATCCTGGAAGTGGTCGAGCGTATCTGCACCCGCATCGCCATCATCAATCAGGGTCGCATTGTAATCTGTGGCACACGAGAGCAGATTTTGCGGCAGGCCAAGCAAGAGACTCTGGAGTTGGCTTTCAGTATGCTCACCGGCTCTCCGGATGCGGAGCTTTCGTCAGATGAATTTCTGCAGGCGCTGGAACGTGCGTAATGCAAAAGTTGGGAATCGACATCAGGCAGTGGGCGGCTTTGACAAAAGCGCTCATCCGTAAAGATTTTCGTGAATCTTCCGCCAGCACCGTCCTGCGATATGGCCGGTCGGGCGGCCGCGCTTTTCTCTCTCTTATCTTCTTCTATTTCCTGGTAGGACTCGTCTTTATTCCCATTATTCTTATGGGCTCGGATATTTTTATCTCGGGCACGATGTTGATCACCTACACCATGTTTATGATCGGTAGCTTACTTTTGGTCGAGTACCACACCGTGGTGTTGTCTCCGGATGACTATCTTGTGCTCGGCTATCAGCCGATTTCTTCCCGCACGTTCTTTGCTGTCAAAATCTGCAACGTTCTTTTCTACGTGCTTACGTTTACTTTGGTGCTTTCCCTGCCCGGCGTCATTACGTTTTGTGTGGTTCCCAATGGTGGTGTGGTTGTGTGTGTCGTGGCTTTCTGCGCCGCTTTCCTAGCCAATCTCACCATTACGCTGGTGGTAATCCTCTTCTACGTATACATTCTCAAGACTGTGAGCCTGGCAAGGCTACAGAATATTCTGGCGTTCTTTCAGATCGGGTTGGCTTTGTCAATTTACAGTGGCTTCATTTTCCTGCCAAGGCTGGTGGACGAATGGTCGTTGCAGGCTTTGTCCCTTGACAATACGCCCTGGCTTGTGCTCCTGCCCTCCAGTTGGTTTGGCAGCTACCTGGCGATTGCCTCTGGTACATTTACTTTCATCCACGTCTTGCTGGCCACTCTGTCTTTTTGCGTGCTGGCTATCGTTTCTATTTCGGGGCTCGGCCATATTTCTATGGCCTATTCAGCCAGGCTTGCAGCCCTGGCCTCTCTGTCCAATTCCAGAAAAGCCGCCTCCCGGCGCTTTTCCAGGTTGTTTACCGTTTTCGCTAATGCACACGAAGAGCGGGTGGTGGCCAAACTCATTCGTAATCAATTTTTGCATGATAATAAGTTTAAGATGGCTGTGCTCGGCATTCTGCCTTTGACGGTTTTTTATCTGTTTCTGGGTGTTCAGGAGGGCCCGCTTTCGGATCCGTTTGTAACGCCGAAAGTCGATATTAGCCGCAGCGGTTTGCTTTATCTGCTGGTTTTTCTCTTCCCGATGATGCTCAGAACATTTGTAACACAAAGCGACGCCTACCAGGCCTCGTGGATTTTCTATACAACCCCTATCGACATTCGTCGTATCGTCCTGGCTGAAAAGAATTTTCTCATGGTCTACTTCGTGCTGCCACTTCTCATGATTTTGGGTGCTGTTTTTCAATTCTATTTTGATAATATTCTGCATGTGCTGCTGCATCTTCTGATCCTTGGTTTGCTCTCCCATCTTTTCCTGCAATTCGCGTTTCTATATTCGCCTGACTTGCCGTTTTCCAGACCGAATGTCAAAGGACAACGTTCCCGCAATGTCGCGCTGCTGTTGATTATTGTACCTTTCGTCGTTTATCTCGGCCTGCCGTTCATCTTCAAACACGTGTATACAAATCTGGCCAATTACCTCGTTCTAACCATGACGGTCTTCGTGATTTCGGTCGTGCTGGAGAGTCTGATCAAAGTCAGAGTCGAAACGCACATCAGACGTACCGAATTTCCTGCCTGAAGTATTGGCCCCGTCGCCACGCGCAAATATTTCATACGAATCTGTAAAATGCCTGAGAGTATTGGCGTGCGAATCATCTCCAATTATTATGTGCTGCAGGAACGGGGAACCGGATCAGGGTAAGTCAAACCGCAAGGCCACTCATGAATGCAAAGATGCACAAACTCTCATTTGCGAAGCTGGCCGAAATGAACAATGGCGAATTGGATAGCTTGATGGCTGCCGGCGCTGCCCCGGCTCTGGAGGAGGTGGCCGGCTTCGAGTTCCGCGGCTGGAATAACAACGCCGCGACAAAGCTGTTTGGCACCAGAAAGTTCAAAAAGGGCTTCTTTGGCGAGCCGTCACGCGGCTATCTCTGAGGCTATAACATTCCGGTCGAGCAGAACGGCAAGGAGTCGCCCTGGAACCCGAGGCCGGATGCAGACCTTGTTTATGGCAGGCTATTACGGTGACGAGCGCGTCCATGAGAGTATCCATTTTGTTCCGCCTGCTCAAAGAGATTGGTTTGCGCAGCACAACCCGGGCAGTCAGCATCAGAATGTATTCCCCTACGTGCCAGAAGAAGGCGTTATGGACACGGATGTCTGCGTAGTGGGCTCCGGCGCCGGCGGAGCAGTCGTGGCGTATCATGCTGCCCGGCAGGGACATAAAGTCGTGCTGCCGGAAGAAGGCGACTATATTCCCGCCAGCGAGATTTCCCATGATGAAGGAAAAATGCCAGCCAGATTTTACAAGGAAGGTGGACTTGCCCCCTCCTCCGACTCCTCCGAGGGCTTTTAGAAGTAGATTTTTCACTCCGTAAGAGCCTCCTTACGGTGTTGAAAAACTAAAAACCTTATTTTAACTTTTTGTACCTTAATAGCGTTATTTTATTTGACTATTAAGGTTTAGCCTGGATTATTCACAAACTGGCATTTGCACGTTTGGAATTACCCACACAAACGACATAGAGCCATTTTTCTCACCCTTCTGCCTCAACAAAAAGCATTGACATTACGTCAATGCTTTTTTAATTTGGGTGCGGCTCTCTTAATACGACTCATTCGTGTGCAGAATGCGTGATGAAGCCGTTGAAACGGCTATTCTGGGCGATGTGCCCTTCTTCTTGAAACCGTTTCAACGGTTTCTCACGCGGCTCATCACAGATTCGGGACTCGAATCAAAAGAGCCCGCACCCTTTTAATTTTAGCCACCATGCCTGAACCCGGAGCGTATCACTCGATCGCCGCTGAGGCATCTGCCGAGATCATGATCAAAGGCTCGCGCTTCATTGCACATGCCAGACCCGTAGCAAAAAAGCAACATGCCGAGCACTATGTTGCCGCAATCTCGGAGCGATTTCGGGATGCGACGCACAATTGTTTTGCCTTCAAGATTGGCGCGGGTGATGGCGCCAGTTTTCGCTACAGCGACGCAGGCGAGCCCTCCGGAACGGCCGGCCGTCCTATCCTGCAGGCAATCGAGGCGCGGGAGCTGACCAACGTGGTTGTAGTGGTAACACGCTATTTTGGCGGTACCAGGCTTGGCGCCGGTGGTTTACTGCGCGCATACAGTGCAGCCACGCTCGCCGCCCTGGAGAATGCAAGGATTGTTACACACCATGCAACGGTGAGGATGAGGTTAAGGTTCGCTTATGACCTGACCAATCCGGTGCACCAGGTGCTGGACAAGTTCAATGCGGCAGTCCTCGACTCGCAATTCGAACAAGAAACGCGATACCGCGTTCAACTCAAGGCTGTTGATGATGCGGCATTCCGTGAGGCAATGCGTGACGCAACCTCCGGTAAGATCGAAATCACCTGAATTATCGTAGTAAATAAAGCGACCCAAATGAGAATCACAGAAATATATAAATCCATCCAGGGGGAATCAACCTACGCCGGTCTGCCGTGTGTGTTCGTGCGAACCACAGGCTGCAATCTGCGCTGTGTCTGGTGTGATACTGAGTATGCGTTTTATGGCGGCACCAACGTGACACTTGATGAAGTGGTGTCTCAGGTCGAGCGTCTTGACTGCAATCTCGTGGAGATCACCGGCGGTGAACCGCTGTTGCAGAGGGATGTTCCCGAACTGGCAAAGCGCCTGCTGGAAGATGGCCACACCGTGCTGATCGAGACTTCTGGCGAGCGGGACATATCGGTGCTGGACCCACGGGTCGTCAAGATAATGGATCTCAAGTGCCCCGGCAGTGGTGAGTGTGAAAAAAACCGCTGGCAAAACCTGGAGTTTCTTTCGCGACATGATGAAGTGAAATTCGTGATTTTCGATCGTAACGACTATGAATGGGCTGCCGATGTGGTGCGGCGCTATGAACTTGAAAGACGCGCGCACGTTTTGTTTTCCCCGGTTTTCGGGCAACTGGAACTCGCTGAAATGGCAAAATGGATACTCGAAGATGGGCTTTTCGTGCGGTTTCAAATTCAGTTGCACAAAGTCATTTGGGAACCAGATGCCAGGAGTGTGTGAGGCTTTTTTCCCAAAGGAAATGTTGAATAGAACTTGTACAGGATAGCCTCGATATGCCTTTTGTCTATTCAGATCAGTATTACGCCGACATAGGGATTCACGTTTTTCCGGTCATCAAATACCGGCTCGTGCATGAGCACCTGACTGAACTGGGGCCTGAGCTCGGCCTTTCGCCGGCGGACTTTTTGACCTCAGAGCCAGCGTCACGCGAGCATTTGGCTCTGGTGCACACGGAAAAGTATCTCGCTGATCTGGAGAATTGTCGTTGGTCGCCGCGTACTGCGTATTCTGAGCTGCCCTTGACAGAGGAGATTGTTCAGCTATTTGTTTTGGCTTGCGGCGGGTCGATTTTGGCGAGCAGGCTGGCGTTGCAGGATAGCTGGGCTGTGCATCTGAGCGGCGGTTTTCACCATGCATTTGCCAGCAAAGCTGAGGGCTTCTGCTATCTCAATGATCTGGCGGTTGCAACCCGCGTCGTGCAACACGAGAATCTGGCCACGAAGGTTGCCATCATCGATTGCGATCTGCACCAGGGCAATGGCACGGCGCGCATTTTTCAGGACGATGACTCGGTCTACACTTTTTCTGTCCATCAGCGCGATCTCTACCCGGTCAAGCAGCGCAGCGACCTGGATATTCATCTGCCGACTCATGTCGAGGACAAAGCGTACCTTGAGCATCTGGCCGGGGCCATCCCAACCATCCTTGACGAGTTCAAGCCCGATCTGGTGCTCTACCAGGCCGGCGCCGATCCCTACCACCAGGATCAGTTAGGCAGCCTGAGCCTGACCATGGATGGTTTACAAAAGCGGGATGACTTCATTTTCCGTGAATGCAAGCAACGCGGTGTTCCAGTGGCTGTCACACTCGGCGGCGGCTATGCCGTGAATACCGATGACACGGTGCAAATACATGTCAACACTTGTGTGCAAGCGTGGCGCGTCTTTCAAATTGACAATTAACTGTCGCATGCAGAACATCGAAATCAAAGCAGCCTACCCTGATTCGGATGCCGGAAAACGGCGGGCAACTGAAATCGGTGCCCGCTACGAAGCAACGCTTTTGCAGATTGACACCTATTTTTCGGTGCCGCACGGCCGGCTCAAGCTGCGGGAGATAGATGGCGGCGAAAACCAGCTCATCTTTTACGACCGCGCCGATTCATCCGGACCCAAAGTCAGCGAATACCAGATTTGTCCTGTTGCAGATGCTGGATTGCTCAAAGCTACGCTCGGCCCGGCTCTGGGCATTTGGTGCGTGGTTGAAAAGCAGCGTGACCTGTATCTGTATGATGAGGTCAGGATTCATTTTGATGAAGTCCGTGGTCTGGGCAGATTCATCGAGCTTGAGGGGGTCGTCTCAGGTGATGCCAACAAGTTCGACGCCAGAAAGAAAGTCGAGTTTTTGGTCGCTGAGCTTGGTATTCCCACCAGCGGTTTGGTTGAGGGTTCTTATTCGGATCTGTTGGGCGGTTTCAAGACATAGATTGGGGACTTCGAAAAAGTATTCACTGTTTTGGCTGGACTGTTAACATTTCTGACTTCGGGATTAATTTAATAGCCTGAATTGTTTCTAAAGCTAATGGTTGCCGCCTCAGGCGCCAGACCTGTCACGCTTCCTCATATGATATTTTCCCTGTAGTTTCCGTAGTATTTACAGCTTCCGAGTGCAACTGATTTCAGTCATCTGTGCAATTTCATGCACAGCATCAATCATCTTGATGCGTTAGATTAGCTTTTGAAATCCAATAGTTTATTGCATCATTATGCGTTTTGGTATAAATTTTGCTGAAGGCTGTATTTAATCTAACTGCATTAATTTCAACTTTTTACCCCACCATCAAGATAGGGACGTCTCCGGTGCCGGAGAAAGGAGGGTCGCCTATGATTGTCTCG
>CAZVSL010000295.1:0-7837 GCA_964629935.1 uncultured Calditrichaceae bacterium
TTCATGACGGACGCTCCTTATCGACCTGAAAATCAACCATATTTTTGTATTCGCTGGCAGGCCGTCGCTGTGCCCGTGTGCATCAGCACGGATGAATATCCGTTGGCGCCGTGCCAGGACGAGAGGCTCGGTTATTACTACTGGGGCTGGACCGTCGACCACGAGGGCTCCGTAATAACAGATGATGACAGGCATGGCATCGCACGGGAGTCGATGACCGAAAATGTTGAAGAAGCCCTGGAGAGGTGGTTTACGCAAAAAGGAACGCGTCAAATATCGGCTCCAGTCGAGGCGCCGCAACACAGCGACAAACTCTAGCGCGTCTCCTGGCTAGACACGCGCAGCACATAAAGTGGCCAGTAGGCGTGATTGATGGACGTTTCACAAACTTAATATTTACTATAGCAGGTGGAGAACATGAACCAACAATCGTCGAAAAATCGGATGTCAAAGCGCAATATCGCGCTTGTTGGCGCAGGCGTTGTATTGACTATTGCGGTGATTGTCGGGCTTTCCAACTTATTTCAATCGCAAAAAACCCCCCGGATTAGCCAGTTAGAACAAATGCAACAGGTAGATAGCCTGACGCACCGGCTCGAGATTGAATCCTATCGCGGAACCGAGTACTTCAATTCGCAGGCCTATGAGTCGCTCGTCAACGTACCACGGCTGCAGGCCGACGCATCGCCACTGGCGGCTCGCATCATAGAACCGAATCGCAGGTACTTATTGACTCTACTGGCGCTGCGCAAGATTTCTGTGAACACGTACCGGGAACAACTGGACACGGATCTAAAAACCGGCATACTCGTCGACGCGTTGAACCAGGCCGTATACTTCAACGCCTGGGGCTTACCGCATCTTTACAGTGAAGCAGAGTCGCGACCGGAACCGGTGCAGGCGATGATCGACCTCGGCCGGCCCGCCCTGAACCGACTTAGGCCTTTGCTTTCGCAAAAGAGAAAGGCGCCGCGCTGGGGCTCAGAAGAAGACGCCCGCGATGGTGAGCATGAATATCGCGTTGCTGATTACGCCATAGCTTTGATCCACGCCATTGAAGGCAAGCCGTTCCCGAATCGCGCAGAACGGGATAACATGATAGAAAATCACCTGCAAGCTGTTGCCAGCAAGTAGCTTTCGTAGTTTAGTCAGATGGCAGCGTCTTGATTTTCCAAATTCTCATATTGTTGCAAATTTCCTCAGACGAAAAGAGAGCTAATCTATGAAGAAATCATGGCAAGCTGTAATTCCCTTTTGGCTGATTTTGGCGCTAATTGTGCAGGGTTGCGATGACAACGATGCGCCGATTCCCGAAAAACCGGCAACGCGAACGAAAGTTGTTGGAGAGGATGGCACCGCTGGTCCAATACAGCGGGATAACTGGCACGACGTCCTGACTATATCCGGACCGGGATCGTTTATTTCCGCCAAGGTAAGCAAGAAAGGCGGCGCCGGAAACGATCCAACCGGCCCAATCCGAACCACCGTACGACTTACGCTGGACCGCAAGCAAGTGATACTCAAGAGTTTTGAGATCGCCCGCGCAATGGGAATTTCCGGGCACAATTATTCCGGCGTCGCCTGGTTCGAAGGCCGGGATGATATCGAGACCCTGGTCTTAGGATATGGACAGCCGCTTACTTTTTTGAGCAATTTTATTTTGAGTATTAAGGTGGATGATAAGGACGTAGAGAAAGTCTTTGTTTCTGCTACATATACGAAGAAGGATACGGGGCAGGATGAGGGAACGGGAGGCGGCGATAGTGAGGACCCGTTCCCATAGAAATGCAACTGCTCCCTCCGGAGGACCTCTGAGTAGCGGTATCCTAATTTAGGGTGAGCGAAACATGTCTGGTCGATTTCTAGCACTATTGACTATCTCTCTTTTTATTGCTTGGGGCAGTAAGTCAGATACTTCTTCTGCGGAACCAGGCTTACAAGAACGATCACAAACAGCGCGGGAGTTCTACGGTTTGCTAGAGAAGACCAACGATGTTGCAAGCGCTGTTCAGATCGCCCAATTGGAAGCGTTTGTATTAAGACATCCCTGGTTTTCACGCAGTGCAAGCTGGCTTTTCGATAGATATCTCATCACAAAAAATCTGGAACGTGCGGAAAATTTTTTTGTGAGTCTCGCGGATTCGAGACTTTCTCGAAGTACAAAGTATTGGATGTTGGCTAAAATCTATGCACACCAGAACAGGACCAATAAATCTCTTAAAGCTTTTACGATTGCCCTTGCATCTGAACCGCCCTCCCCAGAATTGATTTTGGACTATGTCGTTTTCGACAGTCGCAATCTCAGCAAATGTGCTGAACCGGCCTACCTGAAAGGACTACCCATCAACCAAACAGCGCGAGACCTGTTGCATGCCCTCTGGTTTTACGCAAATCATCAGTGGCAGCCAGCCATCGATAAACTCAATGGTCTGCCGCCTGAGCTTCAGGATAATCCAACTGTCTTGTATAGTTGGGGCTATTGTCTTCGCCGCTCTGGAGAAAATAGAAGTGCCAGTGAAAAATGGGAAAGAGGATTGAAGATTGCGAGAAAACTTGGCGACCTTGAGTTTGAATGCAAATTTCATATCGCCCTTGGAAATGCCTCCGGGTCATTAGAGGCCACACTGTCTCATTATGATTCCGCATACGTTATTGCAAAAGAGATCGATGACTTGCGATGGCTGGAATTCTTAGCAGGTAATCGAGGGATTCTATACAGCAGGCAAGGGCATTTCAGCCTGGCCGATTCACTGTTTCGCGAGGCCATCGACGTCGGTCGTCGGATGAGATCACCATGGCGGATGTCAGTTTGGTATCCACGCTATGGCAACCTCCTTCTGCAGCAAGACCGTCTTGACGAAGCGCTCAAAACATATGATGAAGGGGTAGCCCTTGCTCAGAAGGCCGGTAACACCGAGGTCCTGGTTCGATGTAAAATCCGAGAGGGCGAACTCTATCGGCTGTTGGGTCATTTTGAATTGGCCCGCCGCGCTCTGGAGACAGCCCATCAAGAAGCCCAGAGAAAAGAATGGCCGCTGCTCGCGGTCCAATCTCACACAGAACTGGCTCATCTGGAATTAGCAGAAGGGAATTATGAAGATGCCAGACACATCTACAGCCAGTATCTGAAAAGCTCTCCGATTACACGTGATGACATGCTGGACCATGCATGGTGGCGCATACAATCCGGACGTAGCTATCTCGCTCAGAACAACTACGGTGGTGCAGGCCATGACTTTCTTCAGGCATATAATCTGTCCGTTGTTTCAAAATCTCACTACTATACTGCGCTGTCACTTTTGCACCTTGCAGAAATCGATTTGGCGGAAAACGATCTTGAGTCCCTGCATAATCGTCTTGACGAGTGCCTTAATCTGACTGAACAAACGGAGCTTGAGCGCATCATGCCGGCAGCGTTTTCCTTGAGGGGCGAGGCCTACCGAAAGGCTAACAAACTCGAAAAAGCCACCACTCAATATAAACACGCTGCAAATCTCATTGAGCATACCAGAGACAGCCTTGCGACTGAGGATTTCAGAATCGACTATTTCGGCGACAAATCAGATGTCTATGACAAACTGGTAGACTGTTACCGCAAGATGTGGACAACGACCAATGATCCTGCCTATCGGGACAGTCTCTATGCCTACTTAGAGCTGAAACTCAGCCGAACCCTGAGAGAGCTGCGGGCTGACAATGAAAATGAATCATCGGATCCTGACAGCGATTTTCAACGGGAGAAGCTGCATCAGGCAGCAATCCGCCTGAGAGCGCAGCAACGGCATCTGCGTGAGAATCGGCTGCTGCTTACGAATCAGGAGTTGGATTCGGTTATGACGCAAGTGCAGACTTCAAGACTCTCGCTCATCGCGCAAAAACTCAGGCTCACGCAAGAGACCACGCTCGATTCCGATTCTCTGCTGGCCACGTTGCCGGCGCTGGACCAACTATCAGGCAAATTGCAGGAAAACAAATCAGCGGTCATCTACTACCAATTCGCGACGCAGCCCTTTGCCCTGGTTATTACGGGAGATACGACTGCGGTTGTCCCGCTTCCCACAACAGCGGCTGCGTTGGATAGCGCCGTTGTATCCCTGCTCAATCCGTTTCACGCCATGACCACCTCCGCAGATGCTATGTTTCGTGCCGGGTTGTCACATGAGCTATATGGCACTTTGGTGGCGCCCGTTGAGCGAGCCGTCGCTCTGCCAGCCAACCTCCTCATTGTCCCGGATGCACACGTGGCAAATTTACCCTTTGAGCTTTTGCTCACGATAAAACCTGAGAAGCCGCAGTACGGCGTCACAGACGCGCCGAGCTACGCAGATGATTTCCTCATTCATCGTTACTCGATAGCCTATATTCCCAGCGTGTCCTTTCTGGGGGAGAGCAGACTTCGCCCGGCTTCACCGGAGGTTCTGGTTTTCGCAGACCCGTTCGACCAGGCGGTGCAGAAGGGACAACAGTTGCTGACCAGCCTGCGCACGGGCCTGAGTTTCAATCCGCTTGTATTCTCATCGAAAGAGGCTGAGGGCATCAAGGAAGTGCATCCCAATACGACAATCTATAGCCGGGAAGCGGCCACCAAGGCCAGATGGTTCCGGGAAGCGCCGGAGTATGACATCCTTCACTTTGCAACCCACGCATTCGTGGATACCGTACATGATGCCTTTTCCGGGCTGGTTTTGTCTACCAGCAATGACCAGGAAGATGACGGCTTGCTCATGGGATATGAAATCGCCAAGGTGAAGCTGAATGCTGATTTAGTCGCGCTCAGCGCCTGCGAAACCGGGCGTGGCCAGGTGGTTGCCGGCGAGGGCGTGCTCGGTCTGCCACGGCTGTTTCTCGGCGCCGGCGCAAACAGCGTGCTCATGACCCACTGGAAAGTCGATGATAGATTCGCAGCCGATTTAATGGTCAGTTTCTATGATTATTATCTCAATCAGGGACTGCCTAAAGCGCAAGCGCTGACAGCAGCCAAAAGAAGTTTCCTGGCCAGCACGCAGAAATCCGACGCGGTTCACTATCAGCATCCCCTTTTCTGGGCTTCATTTGTGATGTACGGTGAACCTGGCTTTGGCAAGCAAAACGTATTCGCTAAGTTTGCGACGATGGCGGTCGTCGGTTTGTTGATGTTGCTGAGCGGCATCGCCTATTATCAGTGGCGGCGCAAATCCTTCCCGAGAAAGTCTGCCCATAGATGACAAGATGAGACCTTTCAGATACTACGCCAGCTCCATCCCGGGAAACAACGCCCGATACTTGCTTGTGATCTCCAGCGCGGCCTGCTGCAATCCGCAAGACGGAGGGACATGCGTGAGGCCAGTGGTGTCGTCCGGCACACACTCCGCATCCGGCTGTGTGGTGACCGGCGCCGTGGAGTTGCCGCGCGCGGCTTTGATTTCGTTGTAGAGCTGCAGGAAACTCCTAATCTCAGGGTCGCCGAGTTGCACGCCGAATTTGTACCAAATATACAATGCGGAAACCGTCACCGAACGGCTGAAGCCTTTCCAACAGTGGATCAACAGGTTGCCGCGTTTGTACCCGATGACGATATCCGGACAAATACGAGACCGCGGCGGGAAGGTCAGCAGTTGCTCCGCCATGTAGACCGCTGCAATGATAGACATGTGGTTGGCGATATTGCCATAGCCATCGATGAGCCCTACTTTGGCAAATTGCTGCCGATAGTGCCGGATTTCGGGTTTTTCACTCAGTTCCTCAGGCGGCGGCTCGTATGGATAATCATAGCCAACCGGCTGGTCATCCACATCATAAGCAACATTGAGCACACCGCGAATGTGATGGCGCTCGAGCTGTTGCGGGTCCGCGGCAGCATGGCCGGACCCGATGTATATCTTCACGCGCTCTTCCGGGAAATTTTCCGGAGGCGGAAAAATATCAGCAGGCGGACTGTAGATGCAGTTCATCGGTTCGGGGGTTACAGCATCAGGCATAAAAATCTCCGTGTTATTGTGTTAATACCTGAGAAGAGATATTGAAGTAAGACGCCGCGTCAGCAACCAGTCTCAGCGCAGAACAAAGCGGTCCACCTCCTCAAGCGTGTCAGGATTCCGGACTTCAACCGCCACCTCGTCTCCGTTGATGTGAAAGAATACCAGTGCGTTTTGCGTTGTAAAACCGCGGACATGCTCCGACCACGGCGTGGGCTCCTGCGCATAATATGGCGCCCCGGCCGCGCCATTGTTGATCTGATAAAAGGGGCGCGACAAATGCAACCTTGCGCCCTCCCAATCCGGAGGATAGATTTCGGTTTTGTCCGTCAGTCTCAAGCGATTGTAATTATGTTCGTCGCCAGTGAGCACAGCCACACACTTGCGGCTGTAGTTGACCATGATATCCAGCAGCTCATCCCGGCGCTCGATAATGCCTTTGGCCACGGGCTCGCCGGCGATATAGGGCCGGATATCATTGTTGCCATGATACCACATGTCGTCTCCGACATGGCCGCCATTCGGGAACATGGGTGTGTGTAGGGTTACGAAGATATGGTCTATATTCGGGTCTGCTTCCAGCGCCTCGATGGTATCCGCAAACCAGGCGAGCTGATTATCCATGATATACCCATGGGGATTGCCGCTGGTGAGCGGGATGGTCGTGACTGTCGGGGCATAGAAATAGTCAGAATTGAGCACCACCATGGCGACGTTGTCATAAGTGTAATAAAACACGTTTTCGGAGTAGGGCGGGAAATCCACCTGCTCCGGGTTGGGATCATAGCCAGAGCCGTCCTCACTCTCGGGCCCGTTGAGCGGATTTACAAAGTTCTCGGCAAACAACACTTCTGAAGAAGCAGTCTGGAACGGGAAGCGGTTGACTTTTGCCCGCAGCCCTGTTTCTTTCTGCAGAAAGATGTAATTGAAAGCCTCATGGTTACCCATGCCGGCAACGATGGGAAAGTAATGCGCGAATGGCTCGACGGCTCGCTTCCAGTTGGCGTATTGCAAGTGCATCTGCCCGGCATCCGTCAGATAGCCGTCGATGAGATCGCCGGTGAATTGACAAAAGCGCACTCCCATTTGGGTGTTGAGCGCCATGATTTTTTTCATGATGTAGAAATTGGCGCCATGTAAATTGCGTTCGCCGCCGCCCATACCCGAGCGCGAATCACTGCAGTAGGAAAACACAAACGGCTTGCGGCTGCCGGGTTCTGGCGCTGTTCGGAAAGAAAACTTCAGCTCCGGGCCGCCATAGCGCACGACATAGCTGTAAACCGAGTCCGGCCTCAGACCAGAAACAGCGATCTCATGGCGGACTGCTGCCGCCGGCCCGGCAAAGACATGCTGCCCAACCGCAATGCTGGCGCGGGTCGGGAAATTGGTCCCGAAAGAAATGGTAGCGCCAGAATGGGATAACAGATTTACGAACGGCCCTTCGATTATGGTTGTGTCCACCTCAAACGGCCCGGCGCCGGCGAACGAGACTTTGCCGTCATACATCATCTTGCCCCATTCGTCGATGACGCGGTAGCCCACGGTGCCATAGCCTTTCTCCTGCCAGCCGATCATATCAAACTTGCCATCGAGCCACTCTTTGATTTGGATGGCAGCTTTGCCGTCGTGGATTTTTTGCGGATTATAAAAGTAGACCGGCATCGGATGCCGGGAATCGCCATAGGGCACGAAGCCAAAATGCAAAGCGCCGCTGAAATCGCTGCCAAAGTCAAATGCAAGACCGGTTTCAGTGCCTCTTATGTCGCCCCGCATTTGCAATAAGCGCGGCGGGTTTGCATGGCGCCAGGTGTCGACGCGCCTGCCATCAAAAGTTAAATAGAGATCGCCCTGATCCGAATAGTGGATGTTGGAGTGTACGGCCG
>CAZVSL010000296.1:0-7814 GCA_964629935.1 uncultured Calditrichaceae bacterium
CCGCGTATGTGCAAACCACCGGCATTTTCTTCCACGATGCCGGCCTGCAGTCTGATGACGTCACGAATCTGGTCGACGGGCAGCGCATCGATCTTTTCCGCTGTCACGGCCACCAGGGTATTGGTCAAATCCTGGCGTACAAGCGGGTTGCGTTCACCCACAACCTCTATTTCCGCCATTTCTATGGTTCCGGGCTGCATGGCCTGATTTACGCGCGTGGTTAAATCGACATTGACACGAACATCACTAACTTTGACGTTGCGGTAGCCGATGAACGTTATTCTGAGGGTGTAGACGCCGGGGGGAACATTCAGAATTGTGTAGTTGCCATCCACATCTGTGGCTGCGCCCAGGGACGTGCCTTCGATGAGGATATTGGCGCCTGGCAATCCTTCACCAGTTTCTGCATCTGTTATGCGTCCGGCGATCTTTCCGGTCGTGCCGGCCATGGCTGTACTCGCCAATAAAAATACGACGCTGATTGTCAGGAAATTCTTTAGCATTACTAGCATCCTCGCCAATGGTACAGAGAAGATTAGAAAGGGGGTTGTAACCAGAATTGTTTCAGGAATATAAAAAGTTTAAATCGGAATTGTCAAGTGAAATAAGAACACACCCCTGCTTAAAGTAGGATCATGGTAAAATATGCAAAGAATTGAGCAAGAAAGTATTTGCCGGACTGTAACAGAAAGTGTTACGTTGCCTTAGTAATCGCATTTCTATTGAATCATTCACCAAACGCACCAGCGTGAACTTGCACGCGGCTTGTTCTCACTGCTGTGAGAAACTCGTTGACATTATTGTCATAATTTGCTAAATAATCGGGTCGGGCATTCCTTTTTTTTGTATTCTCTTCTTTTCTTAAAGGGTTTAAATCAAAACGCTTGCGGTTTTTGAATACACCGAACGACTAGTTTCTATCTGTTTAACTTAACAACATATCAGGAGGGCGAACATGGAAAAATGGTCTGTTACAATTCTTGGCTGTGTCACAATTTTGTTATTTTCATTCTCAGGGATAGCGGCTCAACCGGCCGCCGGGGAAAATGAATACGCACTTACCGCAACAAATCCGAGATTCTTGGCACCTGGTGATACTATCGATACGGATGCCGGCAGAGGTGTTTGGGTTGCGGATGATCCTGATTTGGATGGCGATGGTCTGCCCGAAATACTCGTGACAGAGTATTTGGACGGTGGTAGGGTCTTCGTGTTCGAAATGATTGCGGACAACACCCTTGAGTTCGTTTGGGCATCCCCAAAGCTCACACCAGGGATTAGGAGCTCGGAGCAATCCCCACGCTCCATCACAACGGGTGATTTTGACAGCAACGGAAAACAAGAGATCTGGTTTCAAATCGGCTCTGCTTCAACAGATTCGCTGGAACGTGCGCAAAGAGGGATTTACGTCTATGAATTTACGGGAGATAATAACGATTATGGAGATGAACCGATTCATTTCATGCCATTTGAAGCGATTGACTCCAGTTTTGCAGACCTTACAGTAATGCGAACATCAGAAAACGGGATGATAATTGACGACATTGATGGAGATGGAAAGCAAGAGTTCATTTATCCGCCTCGGACAATTGTATTCGCTACTGCAAATCTATATATACTGGAAGCAGAATCCGGCACGTTCGAGAATGGAGATATCGTGATAGAAGAGGAATTTGTTTATACTGGCATGGCTCAGGCTCTTGGCAGCGATGGTTTTGCACCGGTCGGTGCGACGATCGGTGACATCGACTCAGATGGCCTGGATGAGATTGTAGTAGCTGGCTGGACTGTTATTCAACAAGGAGGTGGGTTGGGATTTATTGAAATAACAGGCCAGGATACGTATACTCCAGGGAGCGTTATTACATTAAGCACAAGTTTCCCGGTTTTCGATGTAAAAGCCAAACCGTTGATTGTGGATGTTAATGGCGAGCCGGTTATCTACGTGCATGGCGGAGAGAGTTCTGCCCATTTGTGGGTGCTCGATGGCATCGTAAGCGACCAATTTGTGTCCGAGTCAAATCTGAGTGTATTGATGAGAGGGGTAGGCGCCTGGAGCGCCTGGGACTGGGGCGACCAGGATCATCCGACTCAAAGCACAGGTGATGGCTTCGACCTATATCTAAACGGAGGTGGATTCAACCCAAAAGCAATACTCGATATTGAGTATGACGGCGTGGGTAGTGTCACGGATTCTTCCAGTTATACTATTCACACAATTTTTGATTTGGATGACATTTACGATAGTTCTGGTGGTTTGTGGAATGATTTTTATGTCAGACCAGGTATGGACCTTGACCGGGATGGTCGAAGAGACATAGTTGCCAGTTACAAAGGCAGCTTCACACAAGACACGTTGGATGCAAAACTCTTCAATACGAATACTTATGCAGTTTTCTTTTTCGAATGGGGAGACTCCACGTCGTCGATAGATCTTGTCACTTCCGTACCGGAACGACAGGATCTCACCATCATCACGCCCGAAAACTTCGAGCTCGAACAGAACTACCCGAACCCGTTCAACCCGACGACCAACATCACCTTCAGGCTGCCCATCAACAAGACTGTCAGCCTCAAGATCTACAACTCCGTCGGGCAGGAGGTGCGCACGCTCATCGATAATCAAACCTATCCGCAGGGCGCGCACACCGTGCAATGGAATGCCACCGACAACAACGGCAGCCCGGTGGCCAGCGGCGTCTATATCTACAAGCTGATTTTTGGTAACTTCGCGAAGTCTAATAAGATGACGCTGGTGCGGTAGGTGAAGTGCTAATTTTAGTTTTTGTCTTCCAATTTAGTCCAGTCTTGCTACATGCGGCAAGACTGGACTCTGATTATGAGCAGTAAGGAGGTAAACATGGCAGATGTAATCATCTCCGTAACAATTGGGCCTTGTCAAGAATCAGGTACACCAAAAGAATGGAACCGACCGTTCACGATCCAGCACGATTGTGGGACTGGAGGGGATATTTATTTCAAATTATGGGCGGAGGCCCTTATATTGCCTCCAACACTGTGATAAAGACTGCAATAACATGTCTATCTCCCTAATAGCATTACTAATTGCCGATTTGTTTAGGAAACTCTCGACCTTACTTTCTAAGGAGGCTAAGATGACACAAAGGATAACGTTTTTGACGGTAGTCTTTATATTGCTTGGCGCATCAATATCAGCCTGGGCGCAGACAAACAAGTGGACAACACAATATGTTACGCTTGATGATGCGGTAAACGGGACGGGTGACCAAACTTCAAGCGTGGCAGTTGTTGGTCCGAATCGATTTGTAGCATTGGTCACACTCACTCCGGTCTCGTCGCTTCCGGAGGACCTCTTCAACCCTCCGGGCAACTATCTTGTGGGTTACTGGGATGCCGATTCTGTAAATGGAAGAGTTCCATCACCAATTAATAAGGAGATGAAAGAACCTGATTACAATATAGATGGCCAGTTTACCGATTGGGTTTCAGGTCTGGACGAAGTTCAACTTGCTGGCGCCTGGCAACTTGCCGCCGGGCCCAACAATTACATCTATGTGGCCAACAACGACGACGAGCATAACATTCTGGTATTTGAGATCAGCGAATCCGGAGTAGTCTCCACGGATTTTCGGATGACAACCGGTACCGAAGACATCTTCGCCATCGAGGTGGATACTGCGGGTTACGTGTACGTGGTTGATTATGAAGGTAGGGATGATAAGACCGATGAGGTCAAAGTCTTTGCGCCAATCGGTGCGCCTGGAACAACGTGGGGTGACTTCGGCGGCCACAACGACGAACCCGTGGCCACCATCGATTTGCCTGCCGGTACTTATCAGGGTGTCACGGTGAGCAGCGATGGGTCCCAACTATTTGTGAGTTCGGCATTGGAGAGAAGTTTGTGGAAGTTCACAGGCGACCCTGAAAACGGATATACTCAAGACACCAGCTTCGAGTATGTACTTTCTGCTGAAGACGATGGAGGAGAAGTTGCAGGAACTCCGACAATCCTAGGACTTAGCTACTTTGATGATCAAGAGCTGGTATTTGCGGCCATCGATACATTTCGCGTTCCTTATGATGAGTTGCAGGACACTTACGGAAGAATCTATGTGATTGATGGACAAGCGGCCGTTAGCATCGACACCATTGATGTTGCTGAATGGAATTTCATGAGAACGGGACAATATAGTACTGGTTCAATCAATGGTCGTGCAGGTGGTTTTGCCTCTCTCGTGGATCTTGACGTGGAAGCAACCGAGGCCGCTGTATACACACAAACTTACTATGGCTGGGCTGTAGAAAAATGGATGTTCGACGGCGTGGTCAGCGTGGAAGAAATCTCCGAAACCGTGCCGAAGACCATTGCGCTCAAGCAAAACTATCCAAATCCGTTCAACCCCAACACCACTATCGAATTTGACGTCGCTGCGGCAGCACATGTGACGCTTGAGGTGTACAATCTCATCGGGCAGCGCGTCGCCACGCTCATCGACCGGCAGCTTGCGCCCGGTACCTACAAGGCAACATTCGATGCCAGGAACCTGACCTCTGGTGTGTATTTCTACAAGCTCACCGCCGGCGATTTTACTTCAGTTCGCAAAATGGCGCTCACCAGATAAACCAAAACCGAAGCTCTGTTCTCAAGTCTAAAGAACGCGGATCACTCTAAAGAAACGCGGATCAACACGGATCGCGCGGATCAGCACGGATCAAAAAATAGAAAGAAAAGATCAGTGACGATCCGTGTGGTCCGTCCGATCCGTGTTCATAGATTTTCACGAAACATGTTTAAAGAACGCGGATCGCGCGGATAACGCGGATCAGCACGGATCAACAGAATATGAAAGAAAAGATCAGTGACGATCCGTGTGGTCCGTCCGATCCGTGTTCACAGATTTTCGCGAAACATGTTTAAAGAACGCGGATCACACGGATCGCGCGGATAGGCTCGGATCAACAGAATATGAAATTAAGGATCAGTGACGATTCGTGTTGCACCGTACAATCCGTGTTCAATATTCACAAACCTGGAGGTTGAATTATGAGACCATTGCAAAAAGCCTCAATCCTGGTTGTCGCTGTCTGCACAATTATGGCGCTTGCCCATGCCGACTGTCAGGCGAATGTCTTTGCTTCGCAACTGGCGGTCAGCAACCCGGACGGCTCCCCGTTCGACGGCAACTTTTCAGATGGCAGCGGTGCAGAGCTCACCTTCACGCTCAACGATACCGCCAGCAGCGTGACCGTCGCGGTGATCGATGTCTCTGATGGCGCCACTGTGGCCAGCATTGACGCCGGCGCCATGAGTCGCGGCCGGAACTCGGTGACGTGGGATGGCAGCGGCTCGGAGAGCGGCGGGCGCTACATATTTCGCGTCACTGCTGAGCAGCCCAATGCCTCCAACGAGGACTGGACCGTGTTCTTCGATTCAGGCGATATCGACATCTTCACGCGCGGGCATGTGGTTTACGTCGACCAGGCAGATCCAAACTTCGGGCTCATCATGACCTCCAACGACGGCGGCCCACTGGGCACAGGCATCAATATTTTCAACGCCGACGGTTCGTTTCATGACCCATTTCTGGTCGCTGCGGATGTCTCGAGCGGCGGCGCCATAAACTACGGCACCAACGCGCCGTTGTTTGCGGTTCTGGATTCCCTCGGCAGAATCTACGTTTCAAATGGCGATCTTGGCCAGGTGATGCGCATAAACCGTGACCTTTCCGCGACCGTGGTCATCGAAGGCCTGACCGCGCCGAAAGGCCTGTACGTTGAGGATTTCACGCTCTACGTGGCGGCAAACGACCAGGTGCTGCGCGCCAATATCGGTACGGCTGATTCCTTTGCGGCCGGCGACATGGAAGTGGTTGGCGAGTTTAGCGGTTTCTTCCCGCATCAGGTTATGCTCGATGATGCCGGCGCCATGTACCTGACCCTGCGTCAGAGCAACGATCTCGGCTCAAATGGCCGCGGAATCCGAAAGTACGATCTGAGCGGCGCATTGCCGGTCACCGATGATGACGCGACCTGGTTTCTCATGGAAGACAAGACCTTCATTGCCAACGACATGCTCATGGACCGCGGCTCTGATCGCAGCTCGGCCGCTGATGACATTCTTTACTTTGTCACACGCGCCGGCGGCGGCAATGACCAGGACGGCATTTGGCGCATCAACGACATCAACTCTTTCTTCCCGGACACCGTACGCATCGTGACCGAGGATGCGTTCTATGGCAGCGACGAGAACGTGCAAGCCCGCGCCACCATCGATTTTGACGCGGCCGGTAACATCATCTTCATGGAAAACGCCAACGAGCACGTCTTTTTCATCTCGCCGCCTGGCGAGGGGGCAACCAACAGCTACACCACGACCGGTTTTGATACCCTTACTGTTGATATCCCATCAAGCGTCGATGCTGCCGATGATTTGCTGCCGGAAAGCTATCGGCTGGAGGCAGCCTACCCGAATCCGTTCAACCCGAGCACCAACATTTCCTATACTCTGGGAAAAGCTGGCCAGACCACGATTACGGTATATAATCTGCTCGGCAAAGCTATCCGTCACCTCGTGGACGAGAACCAGCCTGCCGGCAGTTATACCATCACCTGGCACGGCCGTGATGATGCCAATCTGCCCGTTGCCAGCGGCGTCTACATCATCACATTGCGCTCCGGTGAATTCAACCAGTCACAACGGATTACGTTGTTGAAATAGCAGGGTGTCTTTCGCCGCAAAACACAAAGGGCCGCTCATTGCGAGCGGCCCTTTTGGTTTTGCAAGATGCCAGTCTCTTGTGAAGATTCACCCTGCTACAGCGGCGTCAGATTGGTTGCGATTATGTAGGGGGTGTTGTCGTCGGTAGTGTGAGGGACGCCCTCTATTTTGATCATCTCTCCCTGACGCAGAGACGCGAGCACGGTGTTGTTTGCCGGTACAAATACCTGCAAAGAAACGGCGGCGCCCTGCATATCTGTCACTGAAATCAGGTAATGTGTCTTGCTATAGTCGCTCAGCCCCGGTGTTGTCACGCCATTGCGCACGCGTTGAAATTTGGCGGTGAAGACCACTTTCTTGTCCAGTTGTATTGCTTGCGTGAGCTCATGGTCTGAATTGAGCGCTGAAATTTCAACCACATCATTGTTTGTTTCAAGGGATTTGCTGGAGCCACAGCCGTTCAAGACCAGGAAAAGGAGGGCCGAAATGGAAAGTGCGAGGTGTGTCATTGTCTCGGATATCACAGTTCGTAGAACGGTTAATCAGTAAACTCGCCGGAGTCTTTTTGGTTTCGGCAAAAGGCAGCCATCATGGCAACACGCACCAATTAAAATACGAAAGCCGACCTGACGTCGGCTTTCGCAGTCTCCCACATCTAAAGGTAAGAAAAGAAGATGTGTAATAAATAGGGGGCTTTAATATAAACACTCCTGCCCCTGAAAGTCAAGTCCAAATTGTTCGTAAATTCGTTTTTTAAAATCCGACCCTTTGGCGCGGCCTGCTTCAGCCTGTGCTTTGCATCGCTGCCGCAATTCCGTTGATGCTCAACAATATCGCATTGCGGTAATCATCAGTCTGGTAGTCGCCGTCGGCGCGCCAACGTTGCAAGAGCTCAATCTGCAGCAAGTTCAAAACGTCTGTGTATGGGTTCCGCAGTTGGATGGACTTCTTGATCACCGGGCTGTTATCAAAGATTTCTTCCTGACCGGTGATTTTCAGAATGGTCTCAGTTGCTTGCGTGAATTCTTCGCCGATGCGGTCGTGAAATTTCAGCTCAGTGAGCTGGGTGTAATTGACGGCTATCTCCAGGCGCGAGCGCGCCATCTCGAGCTGA
>CAZVSL010000297.1:0-7814 GCA_964629935.1 uncultured Calditrichaceae bacterium
ATCGGAGCACGGGTGAATCGTCGACTGCCACACCCTGCCGCTATCACAAAGACCAGAAAAAGAATGGTCATCCTTCGCAAATGTATCATGAATTCATCCTCCGTATCGCTGCACCTGATCGATATTTTTGTTTCTCCTGAATTGAGCGATTCTTCTGTGTGGGGTGGTTCGGAGTTCAAACTTCAGCTTGCCCGGGCAGCGGGGATGCACGTTAAAGCGTGAACACACAACATGTAGTAACACACCGGTGAAGATTCTTTTGCATGAATCGCTCAATTTAGGTCTCTGTTAAGCTTAAATTTCATGTGGCTGCAACCTGTCAGAATCAAAAGTTGGGTGTGATCTGAAAAAGGGCCCGCCACATCTCCGTACTTCTGGCGACTTCAACACGCATGGCAAATCCGTTCTGTGTCATGAATCTGATACCTGTGCCGACGGCCGTATGGAAGTCCGCGATATCCAGATCATTCAAGTCATCAAAGACCTGGCCTTCATCCACGAAGATAACTGCGTCCCAGGTGTCCCAGATGGGGTAACGATATTCAAAATTGAAGAACAAGGAGCCACGTCCACGAAAGCGATTCTGATCGAATCCGCGCAGGTCGGCTGCATCTCCTAAAGTGCTGAGTTCATAAAACGGGATTTGCCTGTCGCCGATACGATCGATCTTCTCGAAGACGCCACGCATGGCGAGTCTGCGGTTTTTGGCCAGAAAAGGAATCGGTATGAACTGCTGCAGCTCAACAGAAAACCGATTGTATTCGAAACGGCTGCCATCTATTTCGCGATTATAGGTATATCCAAATCGCAGGACAGTTCCGGAAAGCGTACGCGGCCAGCCGTTGGAGAGATTGAATGTTACGAGACCACCAATAGAAAACAAACTGGTCTTGCCGGAACCCGGGATAGCAACGGGGAAGTCCTCTCCACCAAAACCATCGCCCTGGCCAATGTCTGCATGCTTGAAGCTGGAGGTAACACCCAGGCCGATGTGAGAGTTGAAGGCGTAGCCGAAATCAGCAACCACGGCTACCTGCTCTGTCTCATAGCTTGTTTCATCGCTCTCCCTCGAGTCATTCGCGTCAATAGAGGAATTCAGAAGCCGTTCCTGAGGGATGTCAGGACTGACATACAAATTCTCATCCGAATCGTTGAAATATTCGCTGTTGAGCTCAAAGAAAAAAGAACTGCCAAACAGCGATGAGTCCGAGTAAGCAAGGCTGGCCGTATTGTTCTCCACAGTACTATAGAGAACATTGGCATCGATCCTCTTGCCGCGGTTGAAAAGATTGTAGTGAAACACCCTCAAACCCGCGCCCACGCCTGTATTGCCGCCAAAACTTACAAGTGGAAAGAAACCGCCCGTCCTGGCGTCGTTAAGAAAAAAGTCAATGGCTTTCTGATGCACCCGATTCTGCTCCACCCAGATCACGGTTTCACCGAGCGGCGTCCATGCCAGACGCCAGACTTTGGCTGGCAGAGAAAAAAAATGCGAAATCAGGCTTGTTTCGGTTTTGTAGGGAATGGTGTTGGGGTCCGGATAATTTTGCCCACTTTGGGATGTCTCACCAGAGGCTGCCATCAGCTCTGTGGTGCTCTCACCAACTGCCACGCCTGCAGGGTCCCCATCCGCACTATCTACGGGAGTTTCCGCCTCCTGGGCGCTCAAGCACGCGGCGCAGGTTAGAACCACCAAAAACGATTTCAAATAATTCGCCTTACTCATTCTTCCTCCATCTTTCACCCCGGTTGCTAATTCTCACGCCGCAACGCAATAATCTCTGCGCTATCTCCGGCTTGCCACGGGTAGTAGACATACAGCCAGACACGTTTGCTCCATTTGGATTGAGGCAGACGTCTTGTTTCAATTTCAAATGTTACGATCTTGTCGCTGTCTGTTTTCGGCTTTAGCTGTGAAAACAGGCTATCGACAACTGCCCTCATTTCCCGGTTCATTGCCAGGACTTGCTTTCCGCGGGCGAAAGCATATCCTGTCATAGCCGAACCCCGGTATAGCAACCTGTAACGATATTCGGTTGATTCATCTGTTTCAAATCCCGCAACAACGGCGAGATCGTCAAAGCCAACAGACAGCTCACCATGATTTGTGTTTGATAATCGGAAGTTGTCCAACGAATTGACCTTCGCATACCAGTAACGGCCGGTTTTATCGCGCCGCTCGATCAGCGTTTTGGCAACGTACTCGGCATCTTCCGGATTTGCGTACTCTCCTGTTGCAACGATGGTACGGATGTCTTCATCTGAAAAAGACATGACAATTTTTGCTCCCCAAAAAGCGTCAAGCTCAGTCATTCGTTGAAAAGCCGGATTAGGTACGATGAAGGCATAGCTACCCGGGTCAAACAGATCAGAATCAAAATAGCCGACAGACGGGCTGATAAGCGCAGGTTTTTTCTCATGGGGTTCGACATACAAGCCGAGGGTCAGGACCTTTTTCAATATATGGGCCAGATCAAATGCCCCGGCTTTGCCGCGAGACGGGGGTGCGCTGCCATAGCCACTGCTGCCAAGTGAGGTGGCGAAATCGATCAAATGATGTTTGACATACCCCTTCCCGTTCTCGGTGACATACGTGTCGAGAGTGTTGTTCGCCTTGCTATCGGAATTATTCAGCCAGGCTGATATCACTTTGTATCCTCGTAATTCACGCCGATGGTCATGGGGTACAACGTCGTTTGGATCATCCGCGCGAACACCGATATATGAGAACGGTCCTAACGCCCGGCCTTCCAGCTTTTTGCTCGCAACAGCGCGATACGTTCCGTCCGGATTGGGCTCAGCGCGATCCAATATTTGCTCGATGTAGCTCATGGTCATGGGCACATCCTTGCCCCATTTATCCCGAACAGTCACTCCCTGTCCGATTTGAATCTGTGCCGGATCAATCTCAACAAGGTAGTTTTCAGGCGTATTATAGCCGCAAGCATAGACAAATTTTGCCGTGATAATTTCAGCCGCCGTATTTAGTTGCGGGTATCCTTTGTTGTCAAACTTGACGAAATAGATATCCCCGCTTGCATCTCTCATCCTGAAACCCGGTGAGGCGCCTTCCAGTTTGGCGCCGAGCACAGTCACAGGCCCGCTTAAATCAGGACCGGAACCCTGGTTAGGACCGCGCTGAAGCTCCGCTGGCGACATGCGTTGCTGGTGGTGGCGGTTGGTAAACCAGGATGAATTCGGCGCCTCGTCGAGAGCATTGAGATTTTTGGCTTGTTCGTAGTTATTGGAAAGCCGCTGCACGTGCCATGTCAGATCGCCATATTCATCGACTTCGCGGCCAAAGATATTCTCCACGGCATCTTCGAACAGGCTGACTCTGCGAAATTCGGGTTGCGGAATATGCTCTCTGTCCTTTTCCTCGACGATAACCGGTCGACGAACATAATTTTTCTGTGAGCTGCATCCTTCGAGGACGAGAAGGAAACTGGCCACGAGCACGCAATATGTAACGGCTTTCATACTTTCCCTGGTTTCAAATCCGTTAGAATTTCTTCAACTCTGTGTTTAGCCCAAATGTAAAACGCGTCTGCTCTTGCGACCTGGCCAGCTCAAATACGGCAGTCAGACCGCCATCGGGCGCCAGCAGACGCAAGCCAAAGCCATAGCTGTATTTAAAATCCTTGAACGTGAACTCATCGAAGAGGTCGGAAAAAACGCGGCCTTCGTCCAGGAAAATAAATGTACTGGCCTGATTATGCACCTTCCATCGATACTCCACACTGGCCAGCAACATATCATTGTCACGGAAGCGTACCGGACGGTAGCCCCGCAAATTGTCCTGGCCACCCAGTCCTGCCAGCCGGTAAAACGGGACCTGCCGGTCAGAAGGAGAGTCCGTTATTTCCGATCTTACTCTGAGCACGAGCACACGTCTATAGAACAGATTAACATATCGCCGCAGGTCGAGCGTGACTTTCCGAAAGCCAAAATCACTGCTTTCAATATCGGTGACGAAATCAACGGTAAAAAGCTCTTCGCCGCCTGCGCTGGGATGTCCGGTTTGGTTGCGCGTGTCCCGGTAGTAGCGAATAAACGCAGCACCCATTTCAGCGCCGAAGAATCCCGGGACCTCGCCCGGACTAAAAACATCCACTAACGTGGGCGTAACGTCGCGTCCTTCGCCGATGCCAACGTTGCTATAGCGAAAACCAGCGGCCACAATAGCGTGTTGGAAAGGTTGCGCAGCCAGGCCGAGTTCAATCTTGCTTTCTTCGTACAGATAGTTGGTCTCATTGGTACGCAAGGATTGATTGCCGAATCCAAAGAAATCCTCATCCGGTAGCCGTGACCGCGTGCCAACAAGTTCGACGCCGATGCCGCGGCCCAATAGACTGACATCTCGAAAGCCTGCCACAAGTTCGTGGCGGGTGCGGACGCCAAAAGCGGCCGAAGCCCTGAAATTCAATCCCGGTTTTCCCAGGTCATTTTGGCTAAAAAGGACGCCGGCGCCGGAAAACGGCGCGAACAGTGGCCGAACCTTGCGCTTTTCATCTTCGCTGGTGAGAAAATCACCGACACGAAGCACGATTCGATTGTAGTCCATCACCCGCGCCAGAGTACTAACTCCCTTAAAAAAGACTTTGAACGGCAAAGTCACAATGTCACCGGGAAGCTCGCCCAGGTTTTCCACAAATGAGTCGCCGTGGTCTCGTTGCTCTATGGGAATTTGCTCGCGCGGAATTTCCTTGTCATCTTCTTCCTGCGCCCGCAACAGGCCGCAGAAAGAAAATGTGCCGAGCATGATAATAATTCCGGATATTATAGCTTTTCTTTTCAATGCATGCAATTTAATTTAATTGAATGAGAACTGCTGATCGATGCCAATGCTTATGGCAAAGCCACCGGTGTTCAAGGCCCAGCCGAAATCGATCCTGCCAACTCTGGAATTGGGAGATTTGGTATAGCCAAGCCGCAATCCAAATCCTGCGCCATAATTCAAATCAGCGAAATCGACCGTCTCTCGTGCGCGCCAAACATTGCCGGCATCAAAAAAGATGACGCCGCCGAGAGCCACCGTAAGGATCTCTACGGGCGTGAAGATTCTGTCCTCGATGTTCAGCAGGAGCCGCCGGGTCCCGGCAAACTGGCGCGCAGGATAACCCCGCAAACCGGAATCACTACCAAGCAAGAACGGCGTCGTAAATTCAGAATCCCGGCTAAAATCATATTCCGCATTAATCGCCAGCGTCTGATGCGGAAAGCTCTTGTTGTAGTAACGTGCACTGGCATTCACGAACGTATTTTTTTCAAACTGAGTTTGACCTGCGATATTCAAAAATAAATACTGACCTGTGGTAAGCCGATGCGCCTGTCTCCGGCCTGCAGAGAACTCGAAGCGTTTCACGCCGCGGTTGATCGGGATGCCGGTGCGCCCCAGGCTTATGGAAGTGATAGCGCCAAGCGTGACATCCTCAGTCTTCTGAAAACGGTCGAGACGATTCTCCTCTACAAAAGAAATGTCTTCGAGCCGAAGTCTCATACTCAGCCGGTGGCTGAGTTCATCGACCGGGATTTCGTCTTCAGCTAATGGCGAATCCGGCAGGATTGTGACATCGCGCTCATGAAAACGATAAGCAAGCCGAAGCCGCTTTCTGCGGAAACGGCTGCCAAACGCGCGTTCCACGAACACGCTGGCGCTTTGTTCATTCTCATCATACGGCGCCGGCAGTTCGATGCCATCTTCAAACAGTCGCACGGTGCGATCTGATATTTGAGCCGATGTGCCGCCAGCCCAATCAACGTCCAAAGCATAGAACGGCCTGGCAATCTCGACAGAAATCTGTCTTAAGAAGGGCCCGGTTATGCCAGAAGCCTGAGCCGTCCATCTCGAACCCGCGACTTGCGGATCATTATATAGCAAGGTGAATGTAGTGCCCTCGTCGCGCTCGTGTCTTGCCTCCGCAAAGAATTGCTTGCCAAACCCGAACAGATTAAACTCCTCCAGAGCGCCGCCGAGAATGGTTCTGCCGGGTGACTGGTCCACAATAGCCGAAATAAGTGTGCTCCACTGGTCAACCGTCATGACTTTAATATCAACCGAATCAGGCCCCACATTTATGGCCGAAATCTTCACTTTGCCGAGATAGGCAAGCCGGCGCAATCTGCGTTCGCTTTCAGCCAAAAGTTCGGGATCGTACTCATCCCCCACCTGAAACAAGAGATCGCCTTTAATTACACTTTCGCGGGTCTTGATGTGCAGTCTGTTTGCCAATTTATAGAGAAACTCGGGTTTCCTGTCAATCCTCGGAAAGACGTCAAAACGTTCGATTTTGATACTGCGAATCCACCGCTGCATGGCGGTTTCCCGTGCCTGCAAACTCGTCCACAACCAGGCGAGAAGAATAATCGATGTAAATGAGATCAAAAGAGACGGTGATGACACATAGAATAAAGAGGGTTTGGCGACTCTCACAGTTTTCCGGATAAACCTTTTTGTGCAGCCACCTTCTTTTGGAATTTAACGATGAGCTGATTTCATGTTTCAAATTTCAGTAATTTAACTATTCAAGGTCAAGATGCAAGCAAAAACTGAGGCGGAAGCCTCCGGAATAGGCAAAGGAAATTCTTGTATGTTTAGCACCAATCACGTATCTTCGATTAATTTTGCACTGCTTCTGAAAAAGGGAAGATTCAATGTTTACATACTCACGGATCGCCATTTGGGCTGGAGTTGTCTCCGCGCTTGTCGTTTGCCTCATATTTCTTTCCAGCATGACTTCAAATCCTGCCCCAGAGACAAACAAGCTCTATCCGCAGATAGTACATTCCAAAATAAGTTCAAGCGTGATGCAAGCTGCCCGGGCTTTGCAGCCGGACAGACAAATGAGAGGTGAAAAACTACCGCCCGGCATCACCCGCGCAAGGTTGGACCAGGCAGCCAGAATTCATGTGTACATCTATGTCAGCGAAATCGCTCCAGAGATTGTCGAGGCGCTCCTGAGCCAGGACGTTGAAATTGAGCTTGTCAGTCATGCGCTTCAGGTTTTGCAGGCATGGATACCTGCTACAAAGTTAGAACAAATTGCAGAACAGGATTTCGTGCAAAGCGTTCGTCTGCCCGACTACGCCATGCGATTGACCGGGTCGGTCACGACCGAAGGCGACACATTGCTGCAAGCGCGGGACATTCGCCTTGAAAACAGCGTGCGTGGCAGCGGCGTCCGTGTGGGTGTGATATCTGATGGCATCGATAGCAGGGCTGATGCGCAAAACACAGACGACCTGCCGGTCGCCATCGAGATCGACCCGGATTTGCCGGGCAGCGGCGACGAAGGCACTGCCATGCTGGAGATCATCCATGATCTTGCGCCCGAGTCAGAACTGGCTTTTTCCGGCGTCAGCACCGGCGCAGAAATGCTCGACGCCATACGATATCTGGCAAATGATGCATTCAACGGTCTGGGCTGCCAGATCATCGTCGATGATCTCGGCTTTCTTGGCGAGCCATTTTTTGAAGATGGCGCCATCGCTGCTACTGTCGAGCAAGTCGTATCTCAGGGTCATACTTATGTTACGGCGGCCGGCAACCAGGCGCGCACTCACTATGAGAACCAATATTTCCCGGGCGCGCTGCGAATCAATGGTTTCGACCGGACAGTACATGACTTTGGCTTGGCAGCGGGCCAGACCAGCGATGTCGGCCAGAGTGTTGTGGTGCAGCCGGGTACAAGAGTGACCGTGGTATTGCAATGGAATGACCGCTATCGCAACCCACAAAACGACTACGACCTCCTGCTCATGGACGAAAACCTGAACAACGTCCTGAGCATTAGTGAAGATACCCAGGATGGCGG
>CAZVSL010000298.1:0-7808 GCA_964629935.1 uncultured Calditrichaceae bacterium
GAGAAGGTTGTAGCAACCATTGACATGCCCAGCAAAAGCCACGGCATGTTGCGGCCCGAAAGGAAATATTCAGAAGTGCTGGCGCTCGCCCGTTTCGTAACCCACACGCCAACCAGCAGCGCAATGACAAAAAAGCTAACGATGAAAACCCAATCAATCGTGGCTAACAAGTGTCTCTCCCTCCGTGTCCATGTGTTAGTGTGTTGAGAGTATTTGTGTGTTACTGCTTCGTCCGCCGAAACTGCTACGCTGCTTCTGTCGCAAGCAAATCATGAGAAACACGATTCTTGACCTGCCGTCAATGTCAAACGATGCACGATTTGCGATTTACGGTTCCCACGAGCCAAAGACCTGCCGCCAGAACTGACCATACTGTTTCCACTTCATAAAATTGATGCCCCAGTGCGGGCTGGCGCCAGTCATCCAACAGCTCACCCGGCCTTTGCCATAAGAGCGCGCCGCCAGCAGGGGATACCACTGCCCCATATTTCGAATCTCGACCAGACAATCGCAATTGGCGCGCATGCGCGCTTCATTGAAGCCGAGCAGCGGCGGCACGGCGGACCAGTCGATGCCTTTAACCATTGGATGGTCCGGCATTTGACAGCGCAGGGGATAGCCGCTGGTTGATTCGATCAGGTCATCGTGTTGCAGACACTCGACCGGCAGCACATCGTGAAACCGGCTCCGGCCCCAACCGCCGCGTCCGATCTCGCCGCCGAAGCTGAGCCAGCCGCCATTCATGTGGAAATGGCCGCCAGCCTCTACCCAGTCGCGCAGAATATCAAACCGGTCGGGAAATGTCACCGGTTTGTCGCCCCACTTTGCGCGTGTAAAAAAGTCAGGGTGCAGCATGAGGCATTTGGTTTCCACATCCGCAAAAATGATGGTTGTGGCCCAGCGCAAGCGCTCATCGAAATCCTCCGGCGACATGCGATAGAGATCCCAGGAGGGCTGCGACTTTACTTCCGCAGCGGAAATCGCCTGTAAAGCGTCAACAAAAGGCTGCGCGTAATTTAACATCTCAACTTCTTTGGTGTGGGAGATAAACGGCGATTCAATGTACTCCTGGCCGATGTGGATGCACCAGTTGCCTACGTGCCATATTCTGAGGTTTGTGCCGGATGCCATGTTGTCACCTTTCGAGATTGTTTTGCTTCTTAGCTCATTGTCGACGGCAAGAAATTGCTGGAATTTTGATGATATCAAAGGAGCCGTAAAGTATCAAAAACCGCCAAGGATGTCAAGGGCAGAAAAGGCGCCCGGGTTAAGTTTGTCATGGCGTCGGACGATTATGTGATAGCATCAATAGTTTATACAAGATAAACATCCTCAACCGCCAGAGAGAGATGTAAAGCCACCCTATTCGTCATTTTTAACGTGAAAAAGCCAATGAACCGAAAAACGGCAGAACAAATTGAAAACCGCCTGGGCCCTCTGACGGAAGCAATTGTCGGTGAAATATATCGGGCAATTCCTGATCCGCAGGGTGCATGTGGTTCAGTAAACAGCGGCAAATGCAACAGGGATATCTCCTACAATCTCAGCCACCTGGCAAGGGCCATCTCAATTGATTCGCCCCTGCTCTATTCGAATTATCTCACCTGGGCAAAGATTCTGCTGCACAGTCTGAATTGCTCCGAAGATGCGCTTCTGACAACTTTGCAGATAATGAGAAAAGTGCTAAACGATTTTTTCTCCGGAGAGACGATGGCCGTCATCGAGCGGTTTCTCTCAACCGCACTGGCAGAATTGCCGAACATGCCGATAGAGGCCCCCAATTTCATCGCAGAAGACAACCCACACAGCGAGCTGGCACAAACATACCTGAAGTTGCTGTTGCAGGGAGAGCGTGCCAGAGCTGCTCAACTCATTTTGTCTCAAGTTCCGGAGCGGATAAATATTCAGGATGCTTATATGCACGTATTCGAACCATGCCAACATGAATTGGGCAGGTTATGGCAAACCAACAAAATAAGCGTGGCGCAGGAGCATTATTGCACAGCCGCAACACAGCTCATCATGTCACAGCTTTACCCATTTATCTTCAATGACAACAAGAACGGCCGGACTCTGGTGGCCGCATGCATCGACAATGAGCTGCATGAGATCGGCATCCGGATGGTTGCCGACTTCTTCGAGCTCGAAGGTTGGGATACGTACTACCTGGGCGCAAACACACCAACGGAAAGCATCATTCAAAGCATCGAGCAGCATGATGCCGAAGTCCTGACAATCTCTGCAACCATGACCTATCACCTGGACGGAGTTTCTGAGCTTATAAGAAAAATAAGAGCCGCGATCACTGCCGATGATCTGAAGATATTGGTGGGCGGCTACCCCTTCAAACACGATCCGCAACTATGGAAGCGCGTGAATGCAGATGGCTGCGCTCCTGATGCAAGTCGAGCAGTTCTATTGGCAAATCGGCTCATGGGATCGTAATGTCTGAACAGACGCACCTCGCCGGCCTCGTTATTCTATGCGACAAGCAGGGTGACATTCTGAAATTCATACGAAATAGTCTCAACCCTCCGGTTGACCCCGGCAAGATACAAAGCTTCGTTGACCTGGTCGATCCATTTAGCCTGGAAAAAGCGACCCGATTTCTCAAAACAATCCACGATGAGCAGGCTGCTTTTGATTGGGAAGTCAACATTTCGCGGGAACACGCCACAGAAACGCTGAGCTTCACCGGCGTGATGGTCGGGGAAGAAATGGTAATTGCCGGTGATAGTTCAAATAAGGCTGTTTATGATTTCTATGCCGGCATGTCCGTCATGAATAATGAACAATCCAATCTCGTGCGACGGCTGTTCAAGCGGATAAATCAAGATCATGCCGCAGACCAGTCTTCTGACCATGGCATCTACAATGAGCTCATGCATCTCAACAATGAGCTTGTGAATCTGCAGCGGCAATTGACCAAAAAGAACCAGAAGCTGAATGAACTGATCGAGCAAAAAAATCATTTTTTGGGCATGGCGGCGCATGACCTGCGCAATCCGTTGGGCGTCATCCAGAAGTACAGTGAATTTCTCATGCATGAGCTGAGCGACCAACTGAATCCTGAATGGCAAGAATTCATCTCGACGATTCATGCTTCGAGTGAGTTTATGCTTACCGTGGTTGAGGACTTTCTCGACATTTCGAGGCTCGAATCCGGCAAGATTGCGTTGAAACTTCAGCCAACGGACATCGTCAGCGTGACGCAAAAAATCGTTCAGGTCAACCGCGTCTTTGCAGATAGAAAGACGATTGCGCTCGACCTTTGCTGTGATGAAAACATGCCTGAACTCATGCTCGACCGCCATAAAATCGAACAGGTACTGAACAACCTGCTTTCCAATGCGATCAAATATTCTCTCCCCAACACTAAGACATCCGTGCGTATTGGTGCTGACAAAAGCAGTGGCAACCTCGTGATATCCGTACGGGATCAGGGCCAGGGCATACCGGAACAGGAGCTTGACAAGTTGTTTGCGCCTTATGGCACCACAAGTGTACGCAGCACGGCAGGTGAAAAAAGCACCGGTCTCGGGTTGGCTATCGTCAAGAAGATTGTCGAGGCGCACGGTGGCCATATCCAGGTCGAAACTGAAGTCGGCGAGGGCAGCACATTTGTTGTGAGCCTGCCGTTGCAAACACCTCCAGCAACATCCGAACCCACGGCTAAGACCGACAGTTCTGGCGACAGCCCCGCCCTTGGCGCACTCCAGGTCCTCGTGGTTGATGATGACCCGGATAATTGCAGGCTCTCCCACCTTTTGCTACGCAAGATAGGTCTGAAATCAACGGTAGTGCAAGACGGCGAAGCAGCCCTGACCGCTGTCACCCAGGAGAATTTCGATCTAATTCTAATGGATATCGAGATGCCTCGTATGAATGGGCTTGAAGCTGCGTCAAAAATCAAGCAAAAAGAGGCTTTGAGCGGAAAACACATTCCCATCATCATGATGAGCGCCCATTCTCAACCTCAGCATACAAGCGAATTTAGAAAAGCAGACGTCGATGGATTTATAGCAAAACCCATGAAGCTGGATCAGTTGAAACGCACGATTCAAGAAGTCATGACCAGCGGGATATCAACTGACGCCGGCTGCTAGCCTCAAGTTTACGTTGTCTTTGCTCTTTTTTTCAAATATATTCCCTTTTCCTGATCACTCCCAAGCATTTTTCATGCGTTGATCTAAAAAGAATGTTATGGCCAACACCCGGAGGAGACAATGACAAAGACAGCTATCACGTTACTCTTGCTCGCAGTCGCGGGCATATATTCTGACCCTCGCGCTCAGCAGAGCGAGCAAGACCCTCTGCTGGGCAATTACAGACTCGGTGAATCAGCCGAAATCATGTTGCTCTGGAGCGAGAGATCGGAAAGCGACCACCAGAGCTTTCAACGCGTCTACGATTTCATCAACCTGAACAATCCGGATCCGAATGTGCCGGATGAGCTCATTCCCGGCGAGCTGCAAGTCGAGGATGGCGACGCCGGTATCCATGGCGACAGGCAGATGGATGTCTTCGCCGGTGACTTCAACGGCGATGCTGCTGATGATATCGTAGCCCTTTGGGAAGCACCGGACCGCACTGTCAATATGATCGTGCCGGCCATCGACAAGCAAGCGTTCACCTGGTCGAATTCAAATGCACGCACATTGGATGGCGTCACCCTGATCGAAACGCCGAACAGCACGACAAAACGCTGGCTGCGGCTGGCGTGCGGTCTCTTTGACGATGACCCGGAAGAGGAATTTGTGCTCGCCTATTGGGCTGACGACGGCGCCATCGCCATCCGTTTGTACGACACCAACGGCACGCTCACACCAGTCGAACAAGCAGCCATTTCCGATGTTACGCTGGCAACTGAGGGTTTCGACATGGCGTTGCGCTCCGCCCGCTTTGCTGTCGCCACCGGCGACCTGGATGGTGATTTCACCGACGAAATCATCCTCGTCGCAGGCCAGACCATCCCTCCGAATTCCGGCGGCTGCGACGCTAGCAGCGGATGCTGGAAGGTCATGCTCTATATCTACGACTATGATGCCGAAACAGCGCAAATCACAGCCATCGACTTCCCGGAAAGCGAGCGCACGCTGCTGCAAAAAGTGACGCGCAACAGTCAGTGGGTCAGCCGGCTTGGCGTCGTGGCCGGCGATTTTGACGGCGACACTTTCGAGGAAGTCGCTGTCGGCATTCACCGGGCGGACAACAGCTCGGCCAGCATCTGGTATTTGCAGACCATCGATTTTGCACCCGACCTGTCAGTGATTGAGAGCGTCACCCCTGCGGATAACATCCACCAGACCAATGGCAGCAACGGCTATCCCATCACTCTCGTCGCCGGTGATCTCGACAACAACGGCGATGATGAGTTGCTTTACGCCGCCCGCGTACTGGATATCTTTGATTGGGATGATGGGATGACACGTCGCAAAATCTCAAACGGGAGTCTGGGCACACAGCCGGGCAGCGACAGCCATCGCATCCTCGCGCTGGCGGACCTGGATGCCGAAAACAGTGTGGCGCAAGGCGATTCTGTCTGGCGGCCAGAGATCATAACCGTCCGTAACGTCGAAATAAACAGCGGCATCAACCCGGATGGCGAAGTGATTATCCGCGTGCTAAAACATACACCCGGCGAATTCAACCTTGAGCTGCTGGCCGAATTTCAGGGAGAGACCAGCGACAACTCCTCACCGCGCGGACTTTTCCTGGCTGCCGGCGATTTTGGCAGCAACGGTATCCGGGTTGGCAAACCGCAGCGGTTTACGTTTACGGATATCGTGGAACCGCTGGTAATTCTGAACGCGCCGCCCACGCATTTCGATGTCTTCGACGGCACGCCTTTCGACGTGGCGCTTTGTTATGGCGAAAACGACTGCAACTTTGTCTCCGCCTACGAAACGGAAAGTGAGCGCACCATCGAGATGGAAACCGAGTTTCACCGCGACTGGTCGATCGGCGCAAGCGCCAGCGGCGGCTTCAAAATCCCGATACTGAAAGTCGGTGTAGAAACAAAGCTTGAAGTTGAGTATGGTGAGGGCTTTTCCAGATACAGTCGTAACGCCACAACATTCAGAGTCAGCCAGGCCATCGATGCCATCGCGGATGACTGGATCTACGCGGTCATCGTCGATTACGACATCTGGGAATATCCGCTCTACATGGATAGCGCCATCGAGGGTTACATTTCCATCGTCGTTCCCAACTCTCGTGAGCGCGCCTGGTTTGACAGCAAAAGCTTTAGCGCCTTCACCTACATTCCGTCACACGAGGTTGGCAATATTCTGTCCTATCAGGAAATCGCAGCGCCGGAGGAAAACTCAGCGCTTGATGTTGCCGTGCGCTGGGACCAAGGCGACCGCATCACCCTGAATAACAATTCGAGTGCTACGTGGACGCTGACGCGGGAGAACGAAACCGAGACCACAACAACAAATTCCGACTTCAAATCCATCGGCGGCTCCGTCGATTTCAACATCCCGTTCAAATTCATTCCCGATATCAGCATCAACGGCGACTACTCGGAAGAGAATGTCTCGACCTATTCTTCGTTCGTCCGCGATCAAAAGGGTCTGTTTGTGCACTTCGATGCCATCGACCTCAGTTTTGGCAACACGCGCTATGCAGTCACGCCATATTCTTACTGGTCGAAGAATGGTGCGCTGGTGCTCGATTACGCTGTCAAACCGGAACTACCACCAAATCCACTGGATCCGGCTACGTGGTGGTCACAGAATTATGGTACCGAACCGGATCCGGCATTTATCCTGCCCTGGCGCTACGACCCGGAAAAAGGCCTGGGACTGTCCGAAGAATCCCAGCGTTTCCGCACGCGCGAGATCATCTTCGAACCGACCGACGGCTTGCAGCCGGGCGACATCGTCACCATCAAAGCGCGCATCCAGAACTTCAGCCTGTTGCCAACAACAGGACCGGCAAAAGTGCAGTTTTATGTCGGCGACCCGGACGAAGGCGGGCAGGTGATCACAAGCACGGAGGGTCAGGCGGCTATCTTCACCGATGACGCCGTCCAGGCGCGCGGCAATCTCGTGGTTGAGATGGATTGGCGCTTGCCGGATAATGTCGCCCGCTTTTCTCGCATCTACGCACTTATCGATCCGGACGGCGCAATGGCGGAAATCCATGAAAACAATAATAAAGGCTGGACCGTGTTACAGGTTGAAGGTGGCGTGCCGACGAACGTGGATGACCATCTAAGTCCGCCTATGCCGACCGAGTTTACTCTGCAACAAAACTACCCGAACCCTTTCAATCCGATTACGACGATTTCCTATTCCCTGTCCGAGGAAAGCAGAGTGAGCCTCAAAATCTATGACCTGCTCGGCCGCGAGATCAAGGTTCTCATCAATGGCATGCGATTGCCGGGCCGCTATAGTTTGGATGTAGATGCAACTGATCTTGCCAGCGGCGTGTACTTTTATCAACTTGCAGCGGATCCCGTCTTTCCGGGCGGCCAGCGTCTGGTTGAAACGAAAAAAATGATTGTGGTCAAATAAGCTGAATACCGGCTTTCGGGTTCATCATGCCGGAAGCCGGTTAGTTACTCTCCCGCGTCAGCACAAACTTGGTAGCGTGATTTGCATGACTGTCTTCCCGTGAATATTTGTTTGCTTTTGTATCACAGGGCCGCTAAATTCAATGCATGAAAACCGACTCCTTCTTCTACAAATTCTTCTCCGAGTTTCCCGGCGCTTTCTTCACGCTCATCGGCGAAAATCCGGCAAAGGCAACGGCATACTCTTTCCAATCCGTGGAAGTCAAGGAGCAAGCCTTTCGATTTG
>CAZVSL010000299.1:0-7799 GCA_964629935.1 uncultured Calditrichaceae bacterium
GAACGGATTTTTCAAATGGCTGAAGGTCACGTAATAGAATGGCACGTTCGGAATTTACCCACACAAAACAACATAGAACCCTTTATTCTGTTATTGCGGAATGCTCCCTGCCAAGAAAATCCAGGGCAAAACTCTTGTTGGCTGGGATCGATCCATCTGCCGCCACGCAGAGGATACCCGCCTAAAATCCGCGGGAATGGCGGGAAAGGGCGAGTTTCCGGATCGACACTATTTCAAAAAAAAACACATCAATATGACGAAAGTATAAAATTGACGTTGAGTTTTACAAAATTACTTGATAATATTGAAGGATTTGTCTGCGGGATTTAGTCAGGGCTTATTTTTCTCACATTCTGTTGACACTTAAGAGAATTGTCACATCCGTTTCTTATCTTTGACAGTAACTGCCAAAGGGACTTGTATGAGCGGCATCGATAGACTCACAGTAGTCGCATTGCTGTTGGTCAGCACTCTTGCCTTGAACTGCGCCAACCATTCAGAGCTTCAGACACCCCCGAAAGCGCCTTCCGCTCTGCCCTCTTCGAAGCTATTACCTGAATACAAGCTTGGATATGGGGATGTCGTGGATATCAAATTCTTCCGCAACCCGGAATTCAATGAGACACTTGTGGTGCGTCCGGACGGCCGAATCAGCCTGCCCAAAGTTGGCGAAATGCACGCCGCCGGCATGACCCCGGCGGAGCTCGACAGCATCATCACGCAAACGTACTCTGAATTTGTCCTCGAACCCGATGTCACCGTGATTGTGCGTGAATTTGGCGGCTATCAAGTCTATGTGCTTGGAGAGGTGGAATCACCCGGCGGCTATCCTGTTCAGCGTGACATGACCGTACTGCAAGCGCTGGCCATGGCCGGCGGCGCACAAATCTCAGCAAAATTGGGCAGCGTGATGGTTCTGCGCCGCAGCCAGGGCGAGGAAATAGAAGCACTGAAGCTGAATTTGCGCAAACCCGTGGAGGCGAAACAACAGGGTGACATCGCGCAGAACGATATCTACGTGCAACCGCGGGATATCGTCTTTGTGCCTAAGACATTTGTAGCCAGCGCCTCCGACTTCATGCGACAGGTCTATGCCGGCTTCATGCCACCGCTTGATTTGTATCTCAGGGCAGTACTGTTTTACGACCGGTAGCATGCGAGCGTGGAGAGAGCGAGAAAGTTATGGAAAATCAGTACTTAAACGGAAATGAGAATATGTCAGCAAGGGGCGCCGATGCGGTCAAACGCTTCCTGGAGATATGGTTCAGGCGCAGACGGCTGATCGTTTCCGTGTTTTTTGCTGTCGTTGCGCTGGTGACCATCGTAACGTTCCTGCTGCCGCCGGTGTACCAGGCGACGGCAACCATTCTGGTGGAACGCGATACGGATTCCGAAAAAGCGCTGCTCTTCCGCATGAATTTCCCAAATCAATTCGAAAAATATGACTGGCTCAAATCAGAGATAGAAATTCTGCAAAGCTACCCGGTTGCCTCGCGCGTGGTGAAAAAACACCGCCTGACAAAGATCAATCTGGCGGATTATCCGAATATGGATGTCAAGACGAGACAGGCTTTCAAACGGGACGTTGAAAAATTTCAGAAAAAACTCAATGTGGAGCTGGCCCGTGACAGCAATGTTATCTCAGTTGGATTTCAGTCTGAGGACCCGGAGCAGGCGGCGCTCATCGCCAATTCTGTTATCGATACCTATCTCGCCTATCGCTCAGAAATCTACGATGCTTCGGAAACCTATCGCTTTTTCGAAGAGCAAATGCGCATCGCCGATGACAAGCTGCGTGAGCTGGAACACAAACAGGCGGAGTTCCGGCGTCGCGAGCATCTGGTCTCATCCGAGACACAACTGGAAATTCTGCTCACCAAGTTGGCTGATTACGAAAAGACCCTCACCTCCGTGCGAACGAAGCGCATCGGCAAAGAAGCGAAATTGCGGGTCATCGCAGAACAGATGGACAGAGCAGCCAAAGACGTGAGCATTCCGTCAACAGAAGTCAGCGACAGCCCCAGCCGCGAAAAATATATCGCCAGGCTCAAGGGCGAGCTGCTCGACATGGAGATCCGGCGCGACCGGCTGCTGCAGCGCTTTAAACCAACATACGATGAGATCCGGGAGATCGAAGGCGATATCCAATCGACCAAACATAAGATCAAGGACGAAATCACCCAGATTATCCGGGAAGAAGAGACTGCCATCAAGGCTCTGCTTGCCGAAGAACAAGCGCTGGAACAAGCCATCGCGGCTATCAACCGCGAAGTCGCTGATTTTGCAAAGAAAGAATACGAGATGTCCCAGATCAGCCGTGGCATCGACGACAAGCGCGAAGTCTATTCCATGCTCTTGAAGCAGCGGGAGGAAGCAAGACTATCCCTCGCCAGACTGGAGCGCGGTGTGAAGATAAAAATTATCAGTCCGGCCGTGATACCGGGCAAACCCGACAAGCCGCGCAAAACCATGAACCTTGTCCTGGGCCTGATCCTCGCAGCAATGGCAAGCCTTGGCCTGGCCTTCTTCCTTGAGATGAAAAATCGCGTTATCAATTTTTCCGGAGAACCCGAGCAAGCGGCAGGCGTGCCTGCACTTGGTACGGTGCGGGAGCATTAGCCTGCCTTTTTGCCACCCAAAAGGCACAACCTTGAGTTGAGCAAGGAATGTCTATCTGGTCAGCAACATATCTTTAGCCTGGATTATTCATGCAAAGGGAGGTGAATACGTTGGGTGTTCAGCCTTTAGGGGGTGTGAAAATAACCACACCGACCCTACCTTCTAATACTCAAAACTTCGATTTTGAGTGCAACATCTCAGTTTGCGAATAATCAAGGCTAGGAGAAAATGCCACATACCGAAGGGGGCTATGACAAACCATGAGCGCAAGCCATTTGAGACGGAACGCACAGCTCTCGCCGGAACAGCGTCAGCTTGCAAAAGCTTATCACCTCCATCTCGACGAGCAAACGCTTCGGCTGCTGGCGCAGGAGCGTGCCCGCGCAGACCGTAACGCGCAGCCACTCTCGCTCATTCTCTTCGATATAACGATTCTGTCCAGGGCGCCGCTCTTTCTGGAACAATTCATACGTATCGTCACCGACCGCACACGCGTGACCGACCACATCGGCTGGCTGGACAGAACCCACCTGGCCCTGATCTTGCCGGAAACGCCCGGCGCCGGCGCGCAGACGGTGCAGCAGGAAATCAACATGAAGTATGAGGCCTATGCTCAGCCAGTGCCGTCGCAGACATTTACCTATCCACAACAATCCATTCCTGCTCTGGCGGAGACGGTGAAATCGCACAACCCGGGTTCCGGCCGGGACAAAGGACCGCCGGCGACAGAGGAGAACGCAGATCATGCGGACGCAGGCGGCAAAGCCGTACCACCGGTAAGCCAGCAAAGTTTTGCAAGAATCGAGCCCCTGCTCTTGCCTGCAACGACCGTTTGCAAGCGCGGTTTGGACCTGCTCGCTGCCTCGCTGGCCGTGGTGTTCTTTGCTCCGCTATTGCTGCTGATCTCACTTGGTATTAAGCTCGCCTCAAGGGGGCCGGTTTTGTATCAGCAAACCAGACTTGGGTATCTCGGCAGACCCTTCAAATTGTTGAAATTCCGCACCATGCACTCTGGCGCCAGGAAAGATCTCCACAGCGACTACCTGAAAGAGCTGATCCACAAAGACAAACCCATGGTCAAACTCGATGCGCAAAGCGATCCACGCATTTTTCCGTTTGGCAGATTCCTGCGGCAAACCGGATTGGATGAACTGCCTCAGCTTGTCAACGTTCTGAAAGGCGAGATGAGTCTTGTCGGGCCGCGGCCCTGTCTGCCTTATGAGGCGGAAAACTACAGCCTGTGGCACTGGCGCCGTTTGGATTGCATGCCCGGGATGACCGGCCTGTGGCAGATAAGCGGCAAGAATGAAACGACGTTCAAAGAGATGGTGCGCCTGGATATCGCCTATACAAACCGGCGCTCGGTGTGGTTTGATCTTAAAATCATGCTCATGACCATTCCTTCCATCATCAAACAAGCAAGAGCACATTCCCATCCCACAATAAGACCAGTAGTGCGAGGGTAAGAAATGATTAACATAGCAGTGGCAGGATGCGGTTACTGGGGCCCGAATTTGATTCGTAATTTCAGGTCCCTCTCAGACGTTGCGGTAAGACAGGTTTGCGATCTCGACACCAGCCGTCTTGCCAGAATGACTCAACTTTATCCTGAAGTTGAGGTTACCACCGATTATGACGAGCTGGTGCAAAACCCGGACATCGATGCCATTGCCATCGCCACGCCGGTGCAGCAGCACTATGACTTTGCCAGAAAAAGCTTGCTGGCGGGCAAACATACATTCATCGAAAAACCGATGGCATCATCGGTGATAGAATGCCAGGAGCTTATAGAGCTTGCAGACAACCGGCGTTTGAAACTTATGGTCGGTCACACGTTCATCTATACTCACGCCGTACAGAAGATCAAGGAGATCGTCGACAGCGGCGCGCTGGGCAAGGTCTTCTACATCAGCTCGCAGCGCCTCAATCTCGGACTTTTTCAAAAGGACATTAACGTCGCCTGGGACCTGGCGCCGCACGATCTGTCGATCATCCTGTTTATCTTTGGCGGCCTGCCGAACTCGGTGAATTGCCAGGGCAAAGCGCACGTTTTCGCCGGCATTGAAGACGTGACCAATATCACGCTCGATTTTCCCAATGGCGGCTATGCAACCGTGCACAGTAGCTGGCTGGACCCCAACAAGGTCCGCAACATGACTATCGTTGGCAGCAAAAAGATGATCGTCTATGACGACACGCAGCCGCTGGAAAAGATCAAGATATTCGACAAGCGGGTCGAAACGCCGCCGCACTATGACACTTTCGCCGAGTTTCATTATTCATATCACTATGGCGACATCTACGTGCCGTATATCAAGCAAGTCGAGCCGCTCAAGACTCAATGCCAGCACTTCATCGACAGCATCGTGCACGACCGGCAGCCGCTTTCCGGCGGGACAGAAGGCCTGCAAGTTGTACAGGTGCTGGAGGCTGCGTCTGAGTCCTTAAAGCAAAAAGGAGCGCGCGTTGAGCTGGCGGAGGTCGCGAAAGTCGCCAATGGCGCGCGCAAGGGGGAGGTGAGGGAGGTGGTGGTTTAGGCTGTCTGCCGCTATTCCTTTGATGAATCACATCGGAATGGCGAATGAATGGTGACCCAGTATCGCTAAGGCCTATGCGTTTTTAGAACATCCCAAAACTTCGACAGCGGAGATGTTGAGATAGGGGACATAAAACGTCTCTTTTGTTTTAGAATCGAGAGGAACCAGGAGGAGCCCATAAGGGTCGGTATCAATCACTCTAAAAACTATGTCAGAAGAAGGAGCGGACGAAAAGATTTTTCGAAGAGATTTCTCATCCTTAAAAGCAACTCGCACTCGCCTATCCTTGAGAAGAGAGTTCCCTACGTTGCGTTTACGGGTAAAATGTGGTGTGGGAACGATTTCGGCAAGTCCGGCGTCGACAAGCTCAAAACCATCATGCTCTTCCATAAAAGCCGCGATCTCGTCATCGCTTCGAAACTCGGGCAATTTGGAAAACGTTTTTGTCATTTTTTCCTCATTTTTTTGAAACGACTTTTTATTGATTTTCTCATATCCATTGCATGGATAACACGACATGTGTTTTTTGATTCTTTGATAAATCCGATTTCCCAATACCGCCCTGCTTCAGTTACTCCGTAGGCGTTATAGATCTGATCTGGTTTCTTGGTCCTATATAAAACAATTACACAAGACAATTCGCGATTTAAAAATACTTCCCAAATTTCATCTTCAGTAACACCATGCTTAAAAGCATTCTCAACAAAACTAAGCTGCAAAGGCGTCACAAGATTCTATAGTGAATGTTCGGATTTGTTGCGAGTTCCTTGCATTGATAGTCTGAGGAATTCACTCTATTCACTTCACAATCTAATTTTACACAATCAACCTTATTAAGTCAAGTATCGTATTCAGGCTAAGAAATTATCTTGCAATAGCATCACCGTTGTTTTATTTTTCCAAACCACGGACACAAAGAAGTATAGAATTATATACAGAATTCAAGCGGATGAAATCCAAATCTTAACTGTTTTCGAGGGCCATAAGCTGCTGGATTTGCAAATCCCTGGGGAATAACATCCGCAAGCGTAGGGTGGGGCCTTGTTCGACCATCTAATTATGGTGACGGTATCTCGAATCAGATATACCCAAAATAATCGTTGCCAGCGCCGGAACCGCATGATTGGCAATGGACGACATTCCACCGGTACGAGCGGCCCGAGTATTCTCTATATTGGGGTAAGGCGAAAGTGCTTGGCAACGAACAAATGGTGTTTGGTGGGTGAGTTATGGGGCAACACTACCCCCGCTAATCGGAGTACTTATGCTAACGTTAGTTGTAATGATAATAGGTTTTTAATATATTTTAGATTTTAAGGGCCGTAACCTCATTCTTAATTTCTGGAGATAACGAATATGAAAATCTCCTCCATTCGCGAAAAGGTAGTCGACGAAGTAAACCAGATCCCTGAAGAAAGGTTAGCACAAATATTGGATCTCATCCATCACTTCAGATTAGGTCTTCAGATTTCCGAAAAGAAAACGACAAAAATCACTGACTTTGGTGGATGTTGGAAAGATATGCCGGACGAGGTGTATCAAGACTTCATCGATGACATAAGCAAACGTCAAAACTAAGCAAACTAAATGAAGCAGTTTCTATTGGAATAGAACAAGCAGAAAAGGGAGAGTCCAGCAAAAGGTCTGTCCAGGATTTAATAAAAGACAACGAGGAAGAGAAATAAGCAAGTTTATGCTGAAAGAAGTTAGAATCTATACTGACGGCGGCTGTGCGCCCAATCCCGGCCCGGGTGGTTACGGCGTCGTGCTTATCTATGGCGAACACAGACGTGAATTATCCGACGGTTATCGCCTGACAACCAATAACCGAATGGAGTTGCTGGCTGTTATCAAAGGTTTGGAAGCTCTGAAAGAATCTTGTGCTGTTAAGCTTTTCAGCGATTCGGAGTATGTCGTTAACGCAATGACGCAAGGGTGGGTGGAACGATGGAAGGCACGAGGTTGGCGCCGGAAACAAAACAAGATGGCAGCCAATCATGATTTGTGGAAAAAGTTAGATTCTTTATGTCAGAAACATCAGATTGACTTCCATTGGGTTAAAGGACATGCAAACATACCGGAAAATGAACGTTGTGACCAACTGGCGATGAAGGCTCTAACAGCAGGCGACCTGTTAGTTGATGAATTCTACGAGAAAACGACAAACGCTCCCTCCGATACCCGGAGAGGCTCTTTCAACGAAAAGACTTCAGATGCACCAAAGGAAAGAATTACGCAGGAAGGTCAGCCTTGCAGAAAATGCTCGACGCCAGTGGTCAAGAAGACCCCCAGGAAAAAACGTAAACCAGGGCGATCTTATTACTTCGACTATTACTATTATTGCCCGGATTGTGGCACAATGTATATGGTTGAGGAGGCAAAAAGATTCATTGACGAACAGAGATTATTCTGATATGACATCCGAATCATGAAACCACCTGACAGCCCAAACAACAATCCAGACCTAACCCACGGCGCCCTGCTCGTCCGCAATACCGTCCTCAACCTGTTGGGTCGCGGTGCGCCGATGCTACTGGCCATCGTAGCAATCCCCCTGCTCATCAGGCAGATGGGCGCGGACCGGTTCGGCATCCTGACCCTGGCCTGGATCGTGATCGGCTATTTCAGCCTGTTCGACCTTGG
>CAZVSL010000300.1:0-7753 GCA_964629935.1 uncultured Calditrichaceae bacterium
ATAAATCCTGCGGCTACAAATAGTTCTACCCGCCTGAAGGCGGCTTCAGCCGTCTTGCCTGAGATTAGCCTGATGGTTCAGGCTAAAAAGGCAGATTCGTGAATAAACCAGGTTATAGTGTTCCACAAGGCCAGCTAAGATTCCGTTGTTTTTGATCTGCTTCACAAAATTCGTCGTATGCATCCAGTCCTCGAAAATGGGTGTGACAATAGAGGTTGACTGGCTACGCACGTAGGCTTCGAAATCGGAAGTCGCGGCGCCCGTGCGACAATACTTCTGATAGAACCCCCCAATCGAACCGCCACCATGATTTGTGCTTTTCGAATTGCGCTTAACGGGTTATATATTTTCACTTAGCTATGGTACGTACAACACTCGCACAAACCTCTTTGGGATTGACTCTGCATAAAATATTTGTTATCTTCAGCTCATTCATTAACACAATAATATTCAATCGTTAGGCAGGAGTTCTGATATGAAATTCGCTGAAAGAATGAACCGTTTGGGCACTGAGACCGCTTTCGAGGTCATGGCCAAGGCAAAGGCGCTGGAAGCCCAGGGAAAAGAGATGATCTACCTGCAGATCGGTGAGCCTGATTTTCCGACTCCGAAGCATATCATTGAAGCGGGCGTAAAAGCCCTGCGTGATGGTGAAACGCATTATTCGCCCGCAGCCGGCATCATGCCGCTGCGTGAAGCCATTGTAGAAGACGTGTACAAACGGCGCGGCGTGCAGCCGAAAGTCGAAGAAGTTGTCGTCACGCCCGGCGCCAAGCCCATCATGTATTTCCTGATTCTATGCTGCGTCGATGAAGGCGACGAGGTGATCTATCCCAATCCTGGTTTTCCGATCTATGAATCCGTGATTAACTTTGTTGGCGGCAAGGCTGTACCGCTGCCGTTGCTGGAGGAGAAAGAATTCCGTTTCGACCAGGATGAATTTCGCTCCCTGGTGACGGACCGCACAAAATTGATCATCATCAACACGCCGGCCAATCCCACCGGCGGCATCCTGACCAAAGATGATTTGGAAGTGATAGCCGAGGCGGCGACGGACCGCAACATTCTCGTGCTGTCGGATGAGGTCTACAAAAACATCATCTACGAGGGCGAGCACCACAGCTTGTACGCCATGCCTGGCATGAAAGAGCGAACCGTGCTTTTGGATGGCTTTTCAAAAACTTACGCTATGACCGGCTGGCGACTCGGTTGGGGCTGTATGCCCGCAGAGTTGGCTAAGAAAGTCGAGAAGCTGATGATTAACAGCAACTCGTGCACCGCAACTTTTTCGCAATACGCCGGCATTCAGGCCCTGAAGGGTCCGCACGATGAAGTGGATGCCATGGTCGAGAAGTTCCGCGAGCGCCGTGATTTTATCGTCAATGGCCTCAACGATATCCCCGGCGTCAGGTGCAACAGACCGAAGGGTGCGTTCTATGTCTTCCCCAATGTCAAGGACGTTAGAATGCCGTCACAGGAGTTGGAGCATTATCTTTTGAATGAAGCGGGTGTGGCCGTTCTTTCCGGCACAGCGTTTGGAAAATACGGCGCCGGTTACCTGCGCTTTTCCTATGCCAACTCGATCGAAAACATCGGGCGTGGTTTGGAGAAAATGGCGGAAGCGCTCAGAAAGATTTGATTTTACACGCGCCTGGCACCAAAACAAGGGTTATGGAGTAATGGATCGCTAACTTGCAATCCATTACTCCAACAATCCATTACCCCAGATGCGTAAGACTTTGTATGTCAACTTGTTGGTTATCATCAGGTATCAGATTTATGAATAGACCAGGCTAAGCATTGACACGCCAGGAGGTTTCCTTGCAAACAAAGAAAACAGCCCTGTATGACACCCACTGCGATCTTGGCGGCAAGATGGTTGAGTTCGCCGGCTATTGGATGCCCGTACAATACAAAGGTATAAAGGATGAACATCTCTGTGTGCGCAACTCTCTCGGTATTTTCGATGTCTCGCACATGGGTGAGTTTTTCATCCGTGGCGACGGAGCGGCTGATTATCTGCAGAGAATGACGTTGAATGACGTCACGAAGTTGGAGCGGTTTCGGGCACAGTACACCGGTATGTGTTTCGAAGACGGCGGCATGGTAGACGATCTCATCCTGTATTGCTTTGGCGACCATTATATGATGATCGTCAATGCAGCAAACCGCAAAAAGGACTATGAATGGATGCAGAAGCATTTGCCGGACGGCGTCGAGCTAAGTGACCGTAGCGATGAGATCAGTCTGTTTGCAGTCCAGGGCCGCAATGCAGAGAAGACATTGCAGAAACTAACAGATACCGACCTTTCAGAAATCAAGTTCTATTGGTTTCGCGAAGGCAAAGTGGCCGGCAAGGATGCATTCATTGCGCGCACTGGCTACACCGGCGAAGATGGTTTTGAGGTAGGTGTGGACGCTGACCAGTCGGTCGAAGTGTGGAATGCGATCCTGGAGGCAGGCGGCGAGTTTGGCATTCAGCCTATCGGGCTGGCGGCACGTGACACCCTGCGCATGGAAATGAAATATTGCCTGTACGGCAACGACATCGACGAAACCACTAACCCAATCGAAGCCGGCCTGGGCTGGATCACCAAAGTGGACAAGGGCGACTTCATTGGCCGCGACGCCATCATCAAAGTCAAGGAGCAAGGACCGTCGCGCAAGCTCGTGGGCTTTGTTCTGAAAGATCGGGCCGTGCCGCGCCAGGGATATAAAGTCATGAAAAACGGTGATGAAGTCGGAGTTGTGACCAGTGGCACCTTCTCTCCAAGTCTCGAAAAAGGTATCGGTATTGCCTATATCGATGTGCCCCACCATGAAGCCGGCACCGGCATCGAAATTTCTGTGCGCGGCAAAGGCATAGCCGCTGAAGTGGTTAAGACGCCGTTTTATCAGCGCCCGTATTGATAGTATGTCATCTCAAAGAAATATAGATTGGTCACTGTATGCGATCATCGATAAGGATGCGCTCGCCGGGCGAGACCCGTGTGAGGTGGCCAAAGCAGCGATCGATGGCGGCGCTGGTGTGATACAACTGCGCAACAAGACCCCGGATGTTCGGGGTTTCTATGAGGACGCGCTGGCAGTACGAGAGGTGACCTCTAATCATGGGGTGCCGCTAATCATTAATGACCGCGTGGATGTGGCCCGGGCCGTTGATGCAGATGGCGTGCACGTGGGACAGGAAGACTTGCCGGTCAGCGTTGTGCGAAAGCTGATTGGCCGTGAGAAGCTTATCGGCGCGTCGGTGCATAATCTCGATGAATTCGAGCAGACTATGCCGGACAGGCCGGATTATCTTGGCGTCGGCACGATTTTTCCCACGCCCAGCAAAGACATCCGGCGTATTTCAGGGCCGGAGATCATCGGTAAGATTCGCGCCAGAACGGAGCTTCCGATCGTGGGCATCGGCGGCATTACCGTGGCCAATGCTGGCGAAGTGATTGGCGCCGGCGCCGACGGCGTGGCCGTGATTTCGGCTTTGCTGCAGGCGCAGGACCTGCGACAGCGCGCCCGCGAATTTATGCAGAAAATTTCAGCTCACCGGAAGCAACAAGAGCAATATGAGTCATAGTATCGGGTTGGGGCATGGCACGTAAGCAGACAGCACATTATTCCAGAAAAGAAGAGGTCCTGGGTTTGCTGATGATGACCCTGGGACTTTTGATCTTCATTAGTCTGATTTCATATAATTCCTCAGAAGATCCATCCAGTTTGGGCAATGCGCCAATCACGAATAAGCTTGGTGTGGCCGGCGTGTATATCTCGCACCTGCTCATTCAATATGGGCTCGGTTATCCTTCTTTTGTGATCCCGCTTATCATCTTTATTGCCGGCTGGAATTTTCTGCGCGGCAATGATTTCATGCGAACATTTCGCGTCTCGGCTTACCTGCTGATGTTCGCTTTGTATACGTCGATTATACTGGCTTTGCCAGAAGTGACCTCCGGCGGCGAAAGCGAAGTCGGCTTTTCCTTATCCGGTCTCGTGGGCGGTGTCATTGCGCAATATCTGTTTGACTACCTCGGTATCGCCGGAACCATCGTAATTTTGCTTTCACTTATCATGATCACGGTCATCGGTGCCACCAATCTCAGCATCGCCAACATCTTTGCGGAAGTGGCGGACCAGGTTTCAGCCACCCATGCGGATATACGTGACTGGTTCGCGGCCATGCGCGCCCGGCGCAGGAACCGGCCGAAAAAAGTCAAGAAAGTACCTGCAAGCAGAGATTTTGAATGGCCTGAAGATGAGAAGATAGATGAACAGGACTTTCAGGAGGACAAATTTGAGTTTGCCGGGGAAGAACCGGATGTCGAGCCCTCTTTTGAAGACAGCGAAGGTCGGGAAATACCGATAAACCAGTCTCGTAAACCTGAGTACGATCTCAGTGCGCAAAAGCCGCCATTTGCGCAGGAAGAGGAGGACGATCCCTTGGTGCCAATCCCGGCAAAAAGCAAATACAAACCGCCCAGTCTGGACTTGCTCGATACACCGGAAGAAATTGATTCCAGCATGTCGCAGGACGAATTACAAGCCAACGCGCGGATTCTTGAGGAGCGCTTGTTGGAGTTTGGCGTCGAAGGCCGGGTTGTCGAGATCAACCCGGGACCGGTCATCACGCGCTATGATGTTGAGCCGGCGGCTGGCGTCAAAATCAGCCGGATTGTGGCACTGGCCGACGATCTTGCGCTGGCCATGCGCGCCAAACGCATCCGCATCGTTGCACCGGTGCCGGGCAAAGGGGCTGTCGGCATAGAGATACCGAATCGGGAACATTCTGTCGTCTATCTGAGCGAGATATTGAATTCACGCGCCTTTCGCAATGCCGAATCCCCGCTGACCATGGCGCTGGGCAAGACCATCTCCGGCGAACCGTTCATAGCCAATCTCGAACAAATGCCGCACTTGCTCATCGCGGGCGCCACCGGCTCTGGCAAGAGTGTTTGTCTAAACAGCATCATTGCAAGCATTTTGTACAAAGCCCACCCGACCCAGGTGCAATTTGTCATGATCGATCCCAAGCGGCTGGAGCTGACGGTTTATAACGACCTGCGCCATCACCATCTCACCTATAAAGAAGATCTGAACGAAGAGGTGGTCACAACCGCTGAGAATGCGATCTCGGTTTTAAAGAGTTTATGCGCCGTCATGGATCAACGTTACGAAGTTTTGGCGCGGGCTGGTGTCCGAAATATCAAAGACTATAATAAGAAGGTGCAGTCTGGCGTGTTGCAGAACCTGGAAGGCGAGGCGCCATTCGAACCGCTGGAATACATCGTGGTGATCATCGATGAACTGGCTGATTTAATGCTGACTTCCGCCCGTGAAATCGAAGAGCCGATCGCACGGCTGGCGCAGATGTCACGCGCAGTCGGCGTCCACCTGATTCTGGCGACGCAGCGCCCGTCCGTCAACGTCATCACCGGTGTTATCAAGGCAAATTTCCCGGCCCGAATTGCTTTTCAGGTAGCATCGAAAACAGACTCGCGCACCATTCTCGATTTGAACGGCGCCGAAAAATTGCTGGGCATGGGCGACATGCTGTTTATCCCACAAGGCAGCCCGGAGCCGCTCAGAATTCACGGCGCCTATGTCTCCGTGGATGAGATCGAAAGAGTCATAGCGCACATCCGCAATCAACCTCGCTATCCGAAGCACAGGTTGCCGGCGGACGAAGACGAGGTCATGGGCGATATTCAGCCGGGTGATATCACCGCCGGCGGCTCGCAGGACCCACTGTTCAAACACGCCATGCGTCTGGTTGTACGGCATCAGCAGGGTTCGATTTCCCTGATTCAGCGGCGGCTTAAAGTCGGCTATGCCCGCGCCGCACGGCTGATCGATGAGCTCGAAGCCGCCGGCGTTGTCGGGCCCTATGATGGCAGCAAAGCACGCGAAGTCCTCATCGATGAAGAGGAACTCGAGGAGATGGATCCGGGTTAAATCTCACCTGAATCGAGCGATTCTCTTGTGCGGGGTGGTTCGGTGTTCAAGCTTCAGCTTGCCCGGGCGGCGGGAATTGCACGCTAAAGCGTGAACACCCTTCATACAACCCATTGGTGAAGATTTCCTTGCATGAATCGCTCAATTTGGGTCTCAGTTAATTCACCTACCATAAGGAATCGAAATGACAACAAGGGCTTTGACTAACATCTGGCTTGCGCTGGCAATCATGTTCTCCGGCGGCGAGACTCTGCTGGCCGGCAAAAACGCTAAGGACATCGTTAAGAAAGTACAGGAAAAATACAACAAATTGCAAAGCCTGCAAGCCGAGTTCAAGCAGGATTTCAAATGGGAGCTGGCCGGACAAACTCAATCGGTGAGCGGTAAGGTCTACGTGAATCAAGGCAACCAATATCGCATAGAAACCGATACCCAGGAAATCATCACGGATGGCTCAACCGTGTGGACCTTCTCAAAAAAAAGCGAGCAGGTTATCATCGACAGGCTGGAAGAGGGTCAGGAGGGTCAATTGCCAAAAGATTTGCTGTTTAAATATGCTGAAGACTATCAACCGGTGTACATAGGCGAAGAAGAGATCGATGGTCATAAAACCTATGTGCTCAATCTCATCCCCAAAAAAGAGGATGCGTTGGTCAAATCCATGAAAATCTGGGTCGATTCAGATGATTGGTATACGCGCAAGATTGAGCAAACTGATATCAACGACAACGTCAACACCTATCTGGTCACCAACATTCAAGAGAATGTCAAGTTCGAGCCTTCGCTCTTTACTTTTGATGTCAGAGAAGAATATGAAGTAGTTGACTTGCGCCAGACGCAATAACCTGATCCGGAAAAACCACGTGGACAGCACTTTGCCGCTTTGCGCCTGATACGTTGATAGCTTATTCCCACGCAAACCCGTGATGAGTGAACAAGACATTACCTTTGCACAACCGGAGCGGATGAATCTCATAGCTTATTTTATACGAGATTTGTTGCGCACCAGGCTTTCCGATTCAAGCGCTGCGAGTAGGATTAAATCCCTGCGCGGCGCTTTTTTATTTGACGCCGGCGGCATGCAGTCTACCGTTGAATTCAGAGAGGACGGCATTCGCATCCATCCCGGTGCAACTCCGGCTGCCAATGCTGCTATCTCTGGCGATTTGCAGACGCTGCTGGAGGTGGTTCTGGGAGCAAATTATGTAGAATTCCTGCTGCGCCGCCGGATCCGTATTGGCGGCAATCCAGTGCGCCTTTTGAGGCTTGTGAGGGCGCTGCGGGAATAACCTTGTTACCGCGAAGCGGTTAGACATCAAAGTCAAAGGCCAGGGTTAAACCGGCTTGTCGGATTAACCCCGTGAACCGAAAACCAGCACAACCTTCAAAACCCAGAGGGAGTTTGATAAAGCGATGTTCATCCATCGATTGTACAGCAAAGAGATGTTTGCCAATGTATGCGATTTCAAAATAAAGTTCTGTAAGTCAGGCCAATTCACCCAAAGCCCGCCAGGGGGAAATAGCAAGGGAGTTTATGACGAACACATTCTCCCAGACGATTATAATCAAAAAACAACGGAGGCTACATGAAACGTGTTATGCCATTTTTCTCGTGGCTGCTGCTCGGCGTGCTGATATGGGGATGTCAAAGCACCAAACGCGAGGTGCAGCAATATAGTATCGAGGATTTTCTCGCCACCACCAGCTATACCGGCGCCTCGTTTTCACCGGACAACAGCAAGATACTGGTCAGCAGCGACGAAACCGGCATATTCAATGCCTATGCAATACCGGTTGATGGTTC
>CAZVSL010000301.1:0-7738 GCA_964629935.1 uncultured Calditrichaceae bacterium
AGTCCTGCGGCTAGGGGCGCACCCACACCCGGATTAAACAGCGCAACCTGTTGCCCGTCGATCATGATGACAAAAACAAGATGCGAGCCCATCTCACTTTTCAGGCGCCTGATCTTTTGTGCCTTGCCCTGCTGATGCAGGCGGTTGATTTCCTTGTTAAAAAAGCACAGGACACAATGTTCAGGCAGGGTGGAAGCGTCTCGCGATTGCCGCGGCGAGATTATTGTGTCGCGCGCGGGGTCGAATTCGAGGATAGGGTAGGGTGAATTCATGTGAGATTGATGAGGGTTCCAGGGTCCTTCGGTCTACCCCGAGTTTTTTTCGGGGCTATTCTCGAGGAATAACTGAAGGAATGTGAACAATCCGGATTAGAGTTTCTTTTGACTCCAGTTAGCCATTCTCAGCCCTTTGATTCGACTGAAATGGCTTTCGTTATTTGTTGCAAGCATTAAATCGTGGGAGAGAGCAATACCAGCAATGAGCAAATCGATGTCCTCGATAGGTTCACCCTCTTTGCGAAGTTCTGCATATATTTCGGCGGAAGTGGTCACGGAGTATTCCGTGAGATTTAGAATTTTATTTTGATCTGCGAATGCTAAGAAGGACTGAAGTTGCTTCTCGGCATCGCGATGTCTTAACCCACTTAATACTTCATAATAAGTAATAATGGAAAGATTAATTTGCCCGTATTGTCGGCCATATTTTTCAAAATTGCTTTTTACATTATCGTTTCCTCGGAAATACTCGGAAATACATCGACAGGATATCGGTATCAACCAATGTCGGTTCCACGGTTCTTTCTCCTTGAAAATGCCATATTCCGACGGTGGGCCATATCGCGAATGAAATCTTGATAAATTTCTTCTGGCATATCTTTCCAGGAACCCGCGAAGTCAGTAACTTCTGTCGTCTTCCTTTTAGAGAGTTGAAGACCTAATCGGAAATGATGTATTAAGTCCAATATTTGTGCTAACTTCTCTTCAGGGATTTGGTTGACTTCTTCGACGACTTTTTCACGAATTGAGGAAACCTTCATTTTACAGCGCTCTAAGTTGAAAATAGTTCAAATGTTCTTGCTCGAGTTCGAATGTTATCAATTTATCAATATATTAAGAACAGATTATTAATGCAACACCTAACGACTTTGAGCACAAAGTTTCGAACAGGCCAACACTAATCTCATCGTGGTTTACGACTTCAAGAGACATTCCGGCAAATCCGCCACTGAATTCAGAACGACCCTGCCCGTGGCTGCCAGCCGCTCGCGCGAGTGGTGGCCGCTGGCAAGCAGGACGCAATCGACGCCAATCTCCCGCGCCACTTCAAAATCATGCAGCGTATCGCCGACAAACAGAACCTCGCGCGGATTCAGCTTCAGCTCACGTAAATGCCGGCGGCCGTTTTCGATCTTGCCATCGGCGTAGTGATCATCGAGGCCCAGAAGGCTGTTGAAATTTCCATCGATTTTGAAATGACTGATCATACACTTAAGCAAGTCCTGGTGCATGGCGGAGAGTACGGATTGCCCAAAGCCAAGCTTGCCGAAATGTGTTAACACCTGTTCCGCCCGGGGCTGAAGTTCACACTCCAACCAGCGATTTTGGTAATCTGCGATAAACTCAACCGTGACCTCATCATAAGGCTCACGTTCGAAGTCAAATCCGATCTCCACATAGTAATTCCTGACTGGAAAGTTGAAAACCTGTTGGTATTTGGCCTCGGTTATCGCCGGCAGCTTACGCTTTTTCAGCATACGATTCATGATGTCCACACATAGCCAGCGGTCATCCAGCAGCGTGCCGTTCCAGTCCCAGATAATGTGTTGGTATTGGTTCAGAGCTTTATTCATTTACACCTTCGGTCTGTATCATTATTTCAAGCGAGAGAAGAACACGGATCAAACGGATCGCACTGATCTGCACGGATCTAATACAAACCTGAATCGAGCGATTCTCTTGTGCGGGGTGGTTCGGTGTTCAAGCTTCAGCTTGCCCGGGCGGCGGGAATTGCACGCTAAAGCGTGAACACCCTTCATACAACCCATTGGTGAAGATTTCCTTGCATGAATTGCTCAACTTGGGACAAAGAAAAAGCGTTCTGTGTCGATTGGCGCGGTCCGTTGATGCCTTGACATTTCCGGTGCTGAGAAGAACACGGATGTTACGGACCAGACGGCTCAACACAGATTTGAAACCTGCAAAACCCGATCCGTGTTGATCTGTGCGATCCGTTTGATCCGTGTTCACCATTTTGTTTTCCTTCTCGTGCCTTCAATAAACGCTCCTGCGTTCTATTGTGTACGGGCCGATGAAGTATGGTCATGCACGATGCGCCAGCCCTCCGGTTTCTTGCGCAGGATGAGTGTGAACAAACCCGCCGGCGCGTCTTCTTCCCGGTTCAACTGCCACCTGCCGAATACCATAGCGGCATCCGCGCCCAGCACTGTGACATCGAGTTCGCTAAATGTTAGTTTGCCCATGGTCGCTTTGTCCGGATAGCCCTGTTTGTAGCGCTCCAGCACCTGTTGCCAGCCGTAGGCAACCACGCCGCCGCTGGCAAAGCGCATGGAGTCGGACTGCCAGTATTGCTGCATGAAGTGCTCGATGTCGCCCTGGTTCCAGCCGGTCTCGCCGTCCCGAATCACCGCCATGACCTGGCGCTCGATGGCCTCTTTATCCATAGCGCGCTCTGTTTGACAGCCAAAGTGAAGCGCGACGGCCGATAGTAAGAGTATGGCTAATTTCATCAGTTTCATTCCTCACCGATATGCATCTTGAACTTGGCGATGCGCCCCTGTGCGCCGGCCGCCCAGCCCGAGTCTTTGCTTTCGCCAAAATTGACAACATGATAGCCAACTGTATCGATGGTCGTCCAGGTCAGGCCTTCGTCAGCGGAGAAGCTACTTGCCTCTGAGCCGACGGCGACAACCATCGGTGGGCTTGTTCCCGGAACATAGGCAACGCAGGAGCGGTAGCCGAGCTGAGACGGCTCGGCGATCAAACGCCAGTTTTTGCCGCCATCCGCAGTGCAAGCGACATTGCCGTTTGCCTGCTCCGGATTTGCATAGTCGCCGCCAACCGCAATGCCATGCTGCATATCGCGAAACGCCAGCGAGAAAATGCCAGACGATTGCGTGCCGCTCACGATAGGCGTGCTGTAGACTGCCCAGCTTTGTCCGCGGTCTGCCGAATGGAAGATGCGCGCCGCCATGCCTCCTGAGGCGATCCACACGTGCGAGCTGCCGTACGTGACAATGCCTGTGCCGCTGGCCGCGAAACCATATTCACCTTCCTGCAGTTCTGGCAGGTTTTCCGGCGGAATACGTGTCCAGGTCTGGCCACCATTCTCCGTTGTAATCAGCAGGTGCTTAGCCGCGACCGGATCGCTGTAAGCAATTCCATTTTCCTCATCCCAGAACGCCATGCCATCGAAAAATGCTTCTGCTGTCTGATTCATAAACTGCAATTGCCAGGTCTGGCCGCCGTCGGTAGTCTTGTAGATGCGCGATTTCTCGCCCGAGCCAGCGCTCATGATGTAAGCAAGATTCTGGTCAAATGCTTCGACGTCACGAAAGTCGAGTGAATCTGCCCCGGGAATATAGCACGCTTGCCAGGTATTGCCACTGTCCAGCGTACGCAGCAGGGCGCCTCTTGTGCCGCTTGCCCAGACGATTGAGTCATCAACAGCGCTTAAGCCCCGTAGCGAGGCGACGCTCTTGCTGACTTGATGTTCCCATTTCACCCGGACCTTTGTTGCCCTCTTAATTTGCGTTTGGGCAAGGGGCGGGTTGATGGTGGAGAACAAGATAGGGCAGAGCAGCCAGAGCAGAGTAGCTCGCACCGTTACCATAGGCTCAGAACGGCTTATAGATGGCCAGATAAGCGGCAACAATACCGAGCAGCAGCGCCACATACCACATCACATTAGCCTTGCTACCCATGCGCGCCATCATGCCGACAATGCCACCGATGATCAACCAGATGACAAACTTGACAGCGATCCAACCCGCGAATGGAATCCCTGCCTTGGCCATCGCGCCAAACCCTGCAACCAGGACAACCAGCAATCCGATACCGTGGCGCATCATGATCTGCTTTCTGATGGTCTCGGTGGTGTCATTTAGCCGCGCCCGGATGATAGCAGCGCCGATCGACATAAATACCATAAGAATACCGATGATGTGAAATAAGCGATATGCTTCGTAAGACATGTTTGTTTCTCCCTCCTGTTTTTGCTTTCTGTTTGTTTCGTTTCTGTTTGCTTAATGGTGATTAGCATTGCAATCGGAAACCGGAACCTCTTAACCTTATACCTTATACCTTCTCAAACAAGAATCCTCCAAAACCTCCCTCAACGTCCCTATCACCAAATCTGCATTTTCCCGGCTAAAAACCAGCGGTGGTTTGATCTTGATTACATTTCGAAACGGTCCATCTGTGCTGAGCAGGACGCCCAGGTCTTTCATGCGTTCGACAATATAGGCTGCCTCGTCTGTGGCCGGCTCTCGTGTCTCAGGATTTTGCACAAACTCGACGCCGATGAACAGGCCGAGACCACGCACATCGCCGATCAATGCATGCTGGTTTTGCAGTACACGCAGTCCATCCAGCAATTGGGCGCCCACCAGTCGGGCGTTTTCCTGCAGGCCTTCTCGTTCGATGACATCGAGAACGGCCAGGCCGGCGGCGCATGCAACCGGATTGCCGCCATAAGTATTGAAGTATTCCATACCACTATTGAAAGATGCTGCTATCTCAGGTGTGGTCACCACCGCAGCCAGCGGATGACCGTTGCCCATCGGCTTGCCCATGGTCACGATATCAGGTATCACGCCCTGCGGTTCAAATGCCCAGAAATGCGAGCCAGCGCGACCGAATCCGACCTGCACCTCGTCTGCCACGCAAACAACGCCGGCTTTGCGCAAATGTTTATAGGCGCGAGCCAGGTACCCTGCCGGCAGCACAATTTGTCCGGCACAACTTAAGATCGATTCACAGAAAAAAGCGCCAATCTGGTGACGGTTCTTTGCTGCAATGCGCAGCGCCTTGTCGACCTCATCAGCGTACTTCTTCCCTGCATCGGGGTCTTCGCTCTTAAACATGCCGCGATACACGTCCGGCGCCGGGACTTTGTGGACATGCAATGGCTTGCCTGCTCCGCCGGGGCCATCGAATTTATATGGGCTAATCTCTACTAACGACGTGGTGTTACCATGATAAGCGCTCTCCAGCACGATCACATCTCTGGCGCCGGTATGGGCACGGGCCATCCTCAAAGCGAGCTCGTTCGCCTCGCTGCCGCTGCAGACAAAGTAGCAAACCTGCAAGGGTGCGGGCAATGTCGCGCAAAGGCGGTCGGCGTACTCGACCAGATTATCGTGCAGGTAACGTGTGTTGGTGTTGAGTACGGCGACTTGCTTCCGGATCGCCTGGACCACATGCGGATGGCAATGTCCGACATGAGCTACATTGTTCACCGCATCCAGATAAGCACGCCCGGTTTCATCATACAAATATTGCATGTTGCCGCGCACGATTTTGAGCGGTTCTTTGTAAGAAACACTCAGGGAGGGACCCAGGCGCTGCGCCCGACTCCGCATGATTTCTGGCTTGCTGCGCCCGGTTTTGGGTGCCTGAGGTTGCGGCGCCTGCAAAATCAGGTTTGGATCGGGACACATACCAAGCCAGATTTCACGCTGGCTTGCCGGCGCCACACCAGGAAAATCGCCTGTTTTGCCCAGCATATCCAGAATGATTTGAAAGTGCAGGTGCGGCGGCCAGTCGCCGTTTTCGGGAAAATCGCCCATGGCCGCAATCTGCTGGCCGGCTTTGATCTGCTGCCCGATATGCAAATCATTCAACGAATCAAGGCTCAGGTGGCCGTACAAGGTATAGAGAGTGATATCAGATTCAGGGCTGTGCTCCAGGATGATTGTCGGTCCGTAGTCCCGCCAGGCTTCATTGTTTTGAAAGCTATGAACGCGACCCGCGAACGGGGCGAAGACAGGAGAGCCGGCTGGCATGAAAATATCCATGCCGATATGAACCGTGCGCCATTCGCCGGCTGCATTTCGAAATTGCTCGCCGGAATAGAGTTGTCTGGCTTCGTTGTAGCGGCCGAGCCCGACATCGGCGCCGGCGTCTGCCATGCGCTGAAAAATCCATCTCGTCATCCCTGCTGCCGATTGTGAAAGCGATTGACTGCCACGCTCCAGGCTGCCGATGCCGAGATCGAATACCACGTGAGGCGCTGTCTTCAAGTCATGCTTGACCACAGACGCGAATTTGTCGGTGTGATTTTTCAGCCAGCCCACAACCTGCGACGACTTTGGGCAAGGGGGCAAACCACAAGCCTGCCGAAATGTGTAACAGGCGAAATTGGCTGAGATGCCATGCAGCCGGGCGAGGGCATGATACGCCGCCTCTTCACTGACCGTCAGGTATGCATCAGCAGGTTCATGCTTCTTGTTGTGCGCTGCCTTGCAAACGCTGACACACAAACGCATGCAAGTCAAGTAAAACAGAACCTCCAGCTCGATTTCCTGGAGTGGCAGAATTTCATGATAGCCGGCAACTACGTGGGCGGCAGCAGCGATGGGATCGGGTTTGTCCAATAAAGCGTACGCCGAAGCGATGGCCAGCTCGTTGATCAGATGAGACTTCACCGCATCGCCAAAATCGATGATACCGGCCACGCTTTTTTGCCACAGCCCATCTTCGACCAAAACGTTGTGATCGTTTGCATCTCCATGGATAACGGACCTGCGCAAATCGGTGAGTCGTGGTGCAACGCCATCCCGATGTCTCGCATGGAAATATTGGACAAGCTCGCGTCCCTCCGCATCTTCGATTTCAGTGATATGGCGCTCGACAACTTCTGAGGCTCGGGCCAGATCCCAGTCCAATTCGCGCTCAGCAGCAGCATGGGAAAAATCGAGCAGACTGTGGTCGAGACGTGCCAGAAATCGCCCCAGGCTTCGCAACAAATCCGGTGTATGCGGGCGCACATCGACCAGACGCTTGCCCGGTACATAACTAAGCAGTCTGGCGTAGTGCGTTGCGCCGTTCCTGCCGGGCAGGATAACTACCTGTTCGTTAGCTTGTGACTGAATAAGCTGTTGGCCGGGAGAATCGCCTGAATGCTCGCTTAGCCGGGTCATCAGGTGGTTCTGGAAGTCCAATGTCTGCCGAGACTCATTGCTGTTGGCCAGCTTAAACACGTAACGCCGGCCATCGGTCGTTTCGACCAGGAAGTTCTGATCCCGTTCTGATGGCAGAGCACAAGCCTTGCCCTGGAGCCCATATAATTTCTGGACAAATTCGAGGGCTTCACTTTCTGAGAACTCAGGTCGCCCGGCGGGAAAGGGTGTGTGAGAATATTGCCTAGTTCTTGTTGCCACTGTTCTGCTTCTGTTCGATTTTGGCCCAGGAATCGCGCAGGGTAAGCGTGCGGTTGAACACAGGCAGGCCCGGTTTGGGATCGCCAGTGTCGACACAGAAATAACCCTGGCGCTCGAATTGATAGAGGCTGCCGGGTTTGGCTTTTGTCAAACCGGGTTCGACTTTGCAGCCTTGCAAGACTTGCAGAGAATCAGGATTCAGGGAATCGAGGAAGTTCTCTTCTGCCGCCGGGCTCGGTGTGTTGAATAGCCGATCATACAAGCGTACTTCCACATCCAGCGCGTGCGGCGCCGAGACCCAGTGCAGCGTGCCCTTGACCTTGCGGCCGTCTGGCGCCG
>CAZVSL010000302.1:0-7731 GCA_964629935.1 uncultured Calditrichaceae bacterium
CGATTGCACTTTCAACGCCGCCCAACAATGGCGCAGCCGACGTGCATCCGACCACAGGCGTCGTGACCTATACGCCGCAAGCGGGATTCTCTGGTCTCGACGTATTCTCCTATACGATTGGCGACGATGATGGCGCAGTATCGGATCCGGCGGTTGTGAAAGTTCTGGTGAATGACACGCCAGTCGCTGCAAATGACACCAGTACAACCAGCGAGAATAGCGCTGTTAGCATTGATGTGCTTGCGAATGACACGGACAGCGATGGTTCGCTGGTTGCATCTTCAGTGACCATCATCAATGACCCGGGTAATGGCACAGCAAATGTGAACACAACAAACGGCGCCATCGAATACACGCCAAACGCGGGTTTCTCGGGGGAGGACAACCTCAGCTATACGGTCGAGGACGACAAAGGAGTCATTTCCAATGAGGCCACAGTTTTGGTCCTGGTAAACGATGCTCCCGTTGCTACGGATGATGTCCTCTCTGTTGATGAGAACACAACCACCGACATCGATGTGCTAAGCAACGATAGCGACTCAGATGGAACGCTGGACCCCGCGACCGTGACAATCGAAACCTTGCCATCACATGGTGCAGCCAATGTCAACACCACCACGGGAACCGTTACTTACACGCCGTCATCGGGTTACTTCGGGCCCGACAGCTTTACCTATACTGTGCAGGACAATGGCGGCGCCATCTCAAATAAAGCAACGGTAGACATAACCGTGGTAGATGTAAACGAGTTACCCGTGGCGGGGAATGATTCAACGAGCACACTTGAAGACAGTCCGGTCACAGTGAGTGTCCTCGCAAATGATAGCGATTCTGACGGTAACCTGGTACCGGCAACGGTTGCCATCACCCAACAACCATCAGACGGCAGCACCAGCATAAACCCGACAAGCGGCGCTGTTACGTATACGCCCGCGCCCGACTTCTTTGGCGCTGATACGTTCCAATACACCGTAGAAGATGACATTGGCGGCCTGTCGAATGCGGCCAGGGTAATAATCACAGTACTTGGCGTCAACGATCCACCGGTAGCACAAAACGACACGGTTACGACGGCTGAAGACGTCCCGGTTGTCATCGGCGTCACGGCCAACGATACGGATATCGACGGCACGATGGAGGTCATCACAATCGTGGCCGCTGTTGAGCACGGTACGACCGTCATAAACAATCAAGATGGCGAGGTGACATACACACCTGAACAAGACTTCAATGGCGTCGATACCTTCACCTATCGGGTCAGGGATAATAACGGCGGCAATTCGAACGTCGCAACCGTTGTCATCAACGTCACATCGGAAAATGATGTGCCCGTGGCGGCAGACGATGACGTGAGCACGCCCGAGGATACACCAATAGATGTCGCAATTCTCGCAAATGATACGGATGTTGATGGTTCCATTGACCCAACCTCTGTCATCATTTTATCCGGCCCACAGAATGGCAATACAACCCTGGACCCGGTGGACGGCTCGATTTCCTTTGAGCCCGATAATAATTACTTTGGCGTCGACAGTCTGCAATATGTCGTACGTGACGACATCGGCGCAAACTCGAACACCGCCACCGTTCGAATTACAGTAACAGATGTCAATGATCTGCCGACAGCCGGAGATGACATTGCAGTGACAGCAGAGGATACACCGGTCGCCATCAACGTCGTCGCCAACGACTCGGATGTAGATGGCACGATTACGGCCATTCTCATCGAAGCTAATCCTGATAGCGGCTCTGTTTCTGTGGACAATAGCACCGGCCAGATAACCTACACCCCGAACCAGGATTTCTTTGGCCAGGATATCTTCACCTATCGCGCCCAAGATGACGACGGCGACAGCTCGAACGTCGCTACGGTTACGGTTAATGTTTCATCTGAAAATGATGCGCCTCTTGCCAGCGATGATGATGTATCCACTCCCGAGGATACTCAGATTGTCATCGATATTTTGGAAAATGATAATGATGCAGATGGAACGTTGCTCCCGGGCAGCGTTTTGATCTTGGCAGACGTTCAGCACGGCGCCACAACCCAGAATACCACAACCGGTGAGGTCACCTATACTCCTGACGAAAACTTCTTCGGACCAGATAGTTTTAGCTACTCCGTTCAGGACAATTTGGGTGCTACCTCGAACACTGCGACCGTTGCTATTACCGTCACGGATGTCAACGATGTGCCGGTGGCTCAGGACGACAACGCGGCTACACCGGAGGATACACCGGTGACAATTGCGGTAACAGCCAATGACAGCGACTTGGACGGCGATCTGACGACCATTACCATCATCGATGATGTGAGCAGCGGCGCCACGTCTGTCGACAATCAGACCGGTGAGGTCACTTATACGCCGGCGCTGGATTTCAATGGTCAGGATAGCTTTACCTATACCATTACGGACGATGACGACGCCGTTTCAAACGCGGCGACCGTGACCATCAATGTCACATCTGAGAATGATCTGCCAGTAGCTCAGAACGATGCTGTTGCCACAGATGAAGATGTGTCAGTTGAGATCGCAATCTTAACGAATGATTTAGACGCAGATGGTTCACTGGTGGCCTCGAGTGTCGTTGTGACTGCTGGTCCCGCGCATGGCGCCACGACCTTGAACACAACGACTGGTGTGCTGACCTACACCCCAAACGAGAATTTCTTTGGCCCGGATAGTTTTAAGTACACGGTTCAGGATGATGTGGGTGCAGTCTCGAATGCGGCCACAGTCACGATTACTGTCGCCGATATCAACGATGTGCCTGTAGCCCAGGACGACAACGCGGCTACACCGGAGGATACACCGGTGACAATTGCGGTAACAGCCAATGACAGCGACTTGGACGGCGATCTGACGACCATTACCATCATCGATGATGTGAGCAGCGGCGCCACGTCTGTCGACAATCAGACTGGTGAAGTCACTTATACACCGGCGCTGGATTTCAATGGTCAGGATAGCTTTACCTACACCATTACGGACGATGACGACGCCGTTTCAAACGTGGCGACCGTGACCATCAATGTCACTTCTGAGAACGATCTGCCCGTAGCAGTTGCCGATAGCGTATCCACGCCGAAGAATACCCTGGTGGAGATCGATGTTCTGGCAAACGACAGCGATGTAGACGGTTCACTCGTGCCATCATCGGTAACGGTTGTGGCAGACGCAAGCCATGGGACGACTGCAATAGATCCTGCTTCAGGAATCATCACCTATACACCAAGCAATTTCTTCTTCGGGCAGGACCAGTTTAGCTACACAGTTCAGGATGATATAGGCGCCACCTCTGCCGAGACCATCGTTAAAGTGTCCGTACTTGGTACCAATGAAATCCCCGTCGCGGTCAACGATACAGTCTCAGCACAGGAGGATACACCGCTGGATATAGCGGTGACCGCAAATGATACAGAGCTCGATGGCGCCTTCGACTTTACGACCTTGACGTTGACGCAAACGCCTGAGCATGGTACAGCGCAAGTGAATACGAATAGTGGCGTTGTTACTTATTCTCCAACTGAAAATTACTTCGGCCCGGATTCATTCACTTATACGATCGCCGACAACGACGGCGCAACAAGCAATGAAGCCACCGTTTTTCTGACGGTCGAATCTGTAAACGATATACCGGTTGCAGTGCGTGATGAAGCGACTGGCGTGGAAGATAATCCCGTGGTGATCGATGTTGCAACCAACGACAGTGATATCGAGGGTACGCTCGATCCGACTACTGTGGCCGTGACTACAGAACCACAGAATGGCACAACTGATGTTAATAGCACCAATGGCGAAATTACGTATACTCCCAATCAGGATTTCGCCGGTGTTGATAGCCTGCAGTACACCATTCAGGATGAAGATGGAGGCATCTCGCTGCCGGGTACAGTCGTGGTAACGCTCACCGAAGTCAACGATGCGCCGGTAGCTGTTGATGATTCCGCAGCCACAACTTTAGACACGCCGGTAGACATTGCTATTCTGGCCAATGATACGGACGTGGACGGTACTATCGACACCCTGACCCTGTCCGTGACGTTGGCGGCCAATGGCGCGACCTCGATCAAATCGAATGGTATCCTGACTTACACGCCCAATCCGGGCTTTGGCGGGGTAGAAACTTTCACCTATACCTTCCGGGATGATGACGGGGCGCAGTCCAATATCGCCACCGTTAAAGTGCGCGTGGGCACGTCACCGGTTGCAGCAAATGATTCGGTGGCAACTGATGAGGACGTGCCGATCACGGTAGACGTACTGGCTAATGATATCGATCCCGATGGCACTTTGGTGGCAGGTACGGTGGCGATTAACACAGCGCCACAAAACGGCGCCACTTCTATAAACTCTGCCACCGGGGAGATAACGTACACGCCGGCAGCGGACTTTTTCGGCGCCGAGACTTTCACCTATACCGTGGATGATAACGAGGGCAACACCTCACTGCCCACGGTCGTGTTCGTCGAGGTGACAAGTGTCAACGATGCGCCCATTGCGGTACACGACACAGTCGGCACTACTGAAGATACGCCGGTAACTGTGGCCGTTACCGCTAATGACCGGGATGTTGACGGCACGTTCGATTCCAGCAGTGTGGTTGTGGTGGTTGCGCCAAACAACGGAACGGCACAGGCAAACCCCAGCACCGGTGAAATTAGCTACACGCCCAATGTCGATTTCTTCGGCAATGACACGCTCACCTATCAGGCAGCGGATAATCTGGGCGCTGTTACCAACACAGCATCTGTATTTATTACGGTTTCACCTGAAAACGATGCGCCGGTTGCGACGCACGATTTTTTCACAATCGACGAAGATACGCCATCTTCCCTGAATGTCCTCGCCAATGACTCTGACGTGGACAGCGACCTGGATAGCAGTAGCGTTGCTGTCACTTATAATCCCGTGCACGGCACGGCGACGGTGAATACCGCGACAGGAATCATCGAATACGTTCCGGATGAAAACTACGCTGGCCCCGATACAGTGGGTTACACTGTCGATGATGCGCAGGGTGCAACATCAAACGAGGCATTCGTGCAGATCCTGATTCAGGAGATCAACGATGCGCCGCTCGCCCTGAACGACACTGTTACCACGGAAAAAGACGCTGCCATCGATATCGACGTCACGGCTAACGACATCGACGTTGACGGCACTATTAATGCCAATACCATTGCAGCAACCGCTGCCAGCCATGGTACCACAGCCCTGAAACCGGGCGGACTTATCACTTACACGCCAACCCCGGGTTTCATCGGTGAAGACTCTTTTACTTACACAGTGCGGGACGATGACAGTGCATTGTCAAATTCCGCAGTAGTTGTTGTGCGCGTGTCGTCCGCGCCGGTGGTTGTGGATGACAACATCACCATCAACGAAGGTGAGGTCGCGACCATCGACGTGCTGGCCAATGACAGCGATCCCGATGGTTCGCTCGATCCTACGACAGTGGCTTTCGTAACCTCGCCAACCACGGGCACTGCAGAAATTGATGCCAACACGGGCGTGGTAACTTACACGCCGCCGGATCCGGATTTTACTGCGGACAATCTTTTTATCTTTAGCTATCGTGTGCGCGACAATGATGGCAATCTTTCAGATTCGGCAAGTGTGTTTATCACTATCGAAGATATCAACGACGCGCCTGTTGCCGTCAATGACGCAGAGTCGACGCCGGAGGACACACCGGTCACAATTGACGTGCTGGCCAACGATTCTGATATCGACGGCAGCCTGGTTCCGTCAAGCGTGGCCATTACCGCGGCAGCAACCAATGGCGCCACGAGCATAGACGGGAGCACAGGCGCCATCACCTATACGCCAAGTCTCGATTATGTCGGCGTTGATTCCTTGCGGTATACTGTCAAGGACGATGATGGCGCTACCTCGAACGAAGCCAAAGTCTTCATTAATGTCGCTGGTGAGAATGATCCGCCTGTAGCTGTCAACGATACGGTTTCGACGCCCGAAGATGACAGCATAACTGTGGACGTCGTAGGTAATGACAGCGACACAGATGGTTCTGTCGATCCTACGACAATTAGTATCGAAGTGCAGCCAGCGCGTGGCAGCGCAACCATCAACGCTACAAATGAAATCGTCTATACGCCCGATGCTGATTTCTTTGGCGACGATAGTTTGAAATACACGGTCAAAGACAACCTCGGCAGCAGCTCCAACGTGGGTACGGTGAAAATTCTCGTTACACCAGTCAACGATCCTCCGGTAGCCCAGAACGACTCGCAGTCCACGCCTGAAGAAACCGCCGCGACGATATTTGTGCTGGCGAATGATAGCGATATCGATGGCGCCATCGATAGCACAAGCATCGCAATTGTTGCCGGTCCGGCAAACGGTACTACACAAATAGACGCCGCCAACGGGGCTATCATCTACACGCCCGATATTGACTTCAGCGGCAGCGACAGTTTCACCTATACAATACGCGATGACGAAGGGGATATCTCCAACGTTGCCACAGTCTCCATTACGGTTTCGAATGAAAATGATGCGCCAATCGCAGTCGATGATACGGTGGAAACAAATGAAGATGTCAGCGTTGCAGCGGACGTTGCGTCGAATGATACCGACGCGGAAGATACGGTTGACCGAACCACTGTGGAAATCATCACGCCTCCAACGCACGGCGCTGCCTCTGCCGATCCTGTGACCGGCGTGATAACCTATACACCAGAGATCAACTTTCATGGCCCTGATAGTCTGCAATACACCATCAAAGATAATGTTGGGGCCGTATCTGCGCCGGCAGTTCTCCGAATCACTGTGAATTCCGTTAACGATGGGCCAGTGGCAAATGATGATATCGTGGCGACCACAGATGACACGCCCATAGAGATCGATGTGCTCGCAAATGACCAGGACATTGATGGATCGCTCAATCCTGCGACGGTCGCTGTTTTAACGAGTCCACTTAACGGCTCCGTAGAAGTGAATACGACAACCGGCGCGATAATGTACACGCCGAACGCAAGCTTCGTTGGCGCGGATTCCTTGACCTATGCCGTGCAGGATGACGAGGCTGCGACTTCTAACATCGCTAAAGTGAAGATAAACGTTACGAGCTCGAACATCCCGCCGGTAGCAGTCGCCGATGAGGCCACTACCGATGAAGACGTCGGTGTGTCGATCAGCGTTCTCGATAACGACTCGGATTCTGATGGCTCCCTTGAACCGACCACGCTCACCATAGTAACGCAGCCGGTTAATGGCGCGGCTTCAGCAAATACATCTTCAGGAACGGTTGAGTACACGCCCAACGAAAATTTCTTCGGCGAAGACAGCCTCAGCTATCAGGTGCGGGACAACACAGGGGCGTTGTCAAATCTCGCGCAGGTAAAAATCACCGTAAACCCGGTCAACGATCCACCTGTGGCCGTCGATGACAATCTGGTTACGCCGGTGAATACAGCCGCTGCGATTCCCGTTACAGTAAATGACACAGACCTCGATGGCACGGTAGATGTGACAACAATTGCGATTGGATTGTCGCCGCTGAACGGTACAACTTCGGTCGAAGCCAATGGTACGATCACCTATACGCCAAATCTCGATTTCACTGGTTTCGACCAGTTCACTTACACCGTCAACGACGACGCCGGCGCCACCTCCAACGCAGCCACAGTCACTGTGGAAGTACAAAGCACTGGCGGCGGCCAGACCTTGAGCTTTAGCTCAATCCATGACGGCCAGGTCAAGCTGC
>CAZVSL010000303.1:0-7672 GCA_964629935.1 uncultured Calditrichaceae bacterium
TCACAGAAGATCTGGCCCAGGCTTCACGCGGGGTCTTTCATCTGTTGGACATAACGCCGGAACCGGCGCCGCAGAATCCGAATCTACAAAAATTTGGTGCAGACAAGGAGAATCTCAAACGTGAGATTTTCGCGAGATTAAAGGAAAGCGGACAACGTGCGACGCCCGCCATGGTGGAAAGAGAGCTGGCCGGCATCGAACGCCAGTATGCTGCGTTGCGCGCTATCCAGGCGGTGGAAAAAGCCGGCGGCACGGTGCACTATCACTGTGTCAACCTGCTCGATGGCGACGCCATGTCAAAAGTGATGCAAGACATTCGTCAGAAAAGCGGACGCATCGACGTACTCATGCACGCTGGTGGATTAGAAATCAGTCACCTGCTGCCTGACAAAAAGCCGGATGAATTCGATTTGGTCTTCGACGTCAAAAGCGATGGCTGGTTCAACCTGATATCCAACCTGAGAGACATGCCCGTTGCAGCGGTGGTTGTGTTCAGCTCTATTGCCGGCAGATTTGGCAACGCCGGTCAGACCGATTACAGCGCCGCCAACGACCTGCTATGCAAATCTGTTTCATCCTTCAAAACAACACGGCCGGATACGCGCGGCATCGCCCTGGATTGGACGGCCTGGGGAGATATCGGCATGGCCTCCCGCGGATCCATCCCAACCATCATGAAGTCCGCCGGCATCGATATGCTGCCGCCATCGACAGGCATTGCGATCGTACGGCGGGAGCTGACCGGCGGCGATTTACACCGGGAAATCGTGGTCGCCGGCAACCTCGGCATGATGGTGCAGGAGTTCGATGACACCGGTGGCCTGGAGATCGGCAAAGATGGCAACACGCCCCATGACGCAAACATGGTCATGACACAACGCGTGACACAAATGGGCCTTTATAGCGGCCTGACCGTCGAAAGCGAGCTTGACCCCACAAAGCAGCCATTCTTGTTTGACCATCAGATCAACGGCACGGCGGTGTTGCCCGGCGTGATGGGCCTCGAAGCGATGGCAGAAGCTGCAACCCTGCTTCACCCCGGGCTGCACGTACAATCCGTGCAGGATGTGGCCTTTATGGCGCCATTCAAATTCTATCGCAATGAGCCGCGCACTGTGACCGTTCAGGTGCAATTTGGCGAACAGGATGATCACATAGTAGCCTGGTGTAAACTCATCGGCAAGCGCGTATTGCACGGCAAAACCACACCTGAGATGACGGAGCACTTTCGCGCCCGTATCGTTCTTGCAGACAAAGCTCCGAAAGCGGCCACGATGAAAGTTCCAACAGCAGCAAGAGCCCCACAAATCGCAGCACAGGATATTTACCGACTGTATTTCCACGGAACAGCATATCAGGTTCTGGATAAGGCGTGGCAAGCGGGCAAGAAAATCTGCGGACAATTTGCCGGGAGACTACCAGCTAACCACGTGCCACCCGAGTTGAACACGGTCACCGATCCGCGCTTGCTCGAGCTATGCTTTCAGACCGCAGGTATATGGGAAATGGCTGCCAATGAACGGCTGGGGTTGCCTTCGGCAATATCGGAAGTTGTGGTGCGGCACAGACTGCCGCAGAAACCCGGCAAGCTGCTCGCCGTTGTAACCCCCAACACGGACGGTAGCTTTGATGCTCATGTGCTAGATAACAAGGGGAGAGTGTACGTTACGATACGTGCCTATCGCACCATGGCCTTGCCGGAAGCCATCGATGCGGAACGGTTGCAACCACTGAAGCAAGCGATTTAATAGGCCACAAACGATATTGGTTCGAGCACAAATAAAAAAGCCCCGACCTGATGGCCGGGGCTTTTCTTTGAGCTCTGTCCAGACTATATTTTTGAAACTTTGGTAGCCTGCAAACCCTTTGGTCCCTGTCCGATCTCGAACTGAACCCGGTCGCCCTCTTCCAGAGTTCTGTAGCCGTCACCTTCAATCGCTTTGTAATGAACAAAGACGTCTTCCCCTTCTTCTCTGGCGATAAAGCCATAGCCCTTGGTACCATTGAACCACTTGACAGTTCCTGTTTCCATTTGAATCATTCCTTCTGTAAAACAAAAAAATTACTTTGGGTACCTGTCTTCTCGCCATTCCGGGCCAAAAAAAAATCGCTTTGAACAGTCTGTGTTGCACTATTCTCCACGACAACTCCTTTGTTACCAGCGTTTTGCTTTAATGCTTATCACCAGATCAGAAAGGCAGGATAAACAAGTACAATTAATTACGGTTGACAATATACGTCATGTTGTCTCAAAATGCAAATCTTTTTTTGCAATTGACACCAAATTATCGGCGATTCTGCCAAAATGTTCACCTATTTTGCTGAAAAAATTGCCCTGAAATCAAGTTCATCAGGTCGCAGCATGTATTAGCTCAGAGAACAGCTCCCGCGTCAAAGTCACTTCTGCATAGATATCTCGCACTTTTTGTGCGCTGATCTTGTCGAAATGCTCTTTGCTTGGGATGACGAGCAAACCCGCCATATCCAGGCTGGCCGGACTTAGCAACAATTCGCCGCGATGATAGCAGTCCGGACGATGTTTTGCACGTGGAAAAAGATACACGGTCCACCCGGAAGAATCGAACAGTGTGGCAACGTTGATCAGCGGTTCGGGGGCAGACCGGGTCATGGACTGAAGATTGTCGATGGTTTGGAGTAGCCGTTCTGCCAGCGCATTACGTTGCTGGCTACAAAATGAAAAAAAGTTGACATGATAGTCATCGAGTGTGAATATGCTGACATGGTCATCGCGCACAACCTGATGCTTGTGGCGCTTGAGCTCGGGCACGCGCTCGACCAATTCGATGTGTCTGCGAATGGGCAGCAACTCAGCATGCCCGGCCTGAAAGTGAAAATGGTCCGGAGATGACGCGCCGCAGTGGGGCCCATTGTAAAACACAAAGAACTCTCTGGAAATGTCTTTGGCAAGATCGAGCATGGTTCCAACCCTGCCAGCGATCTCCTGTGGCACATGTCGTTCGTCGACAACGGCCAGATGACGTTCCAAAATCGGGAACGGATTCCCCAGCACGATGAGGTGGTCGGCATAAGCCAGTCCCTTCTCCTCAGGGTATAAATTCTCCAGGCACAATTTGCACGGCCGTTGCTGTACCGATGCCTCATCCACCCTGGCCGTCGTGCTCTGCATCCGTTCCGGATTGCATTGCACCAGAACTTCAAAACTACCGAGGCTGAGTTTTTTCACCTCTGCCATGGCACGCTTCTGCGCATTCTCACGCAAAAGTGGCCAGTGCACTTTTTGATGATTCAGCAATGCAGCGATCTTGTTACTCAGGGAGGTGCCCTCGTAAGCGCGTAATTCTGATTCCTCTAAAAACAAATTCCTTCTCTGCATGAGACCCTCACTACCGCAAAATCATAGCCAAAAATCGGAAGTCGAAAGACCCCCGATTCCGGATGCTCCGAATCCGGAACCCGGACATGAATCTTGAACCTTGGAACCTAAAACCTAGAAATCACAGCCATAAATGTCAAGTATCAGAATACGATGATGCTAATCTGCCTCCCTGGTCAGGGATCGCGCGCCCGGCAAAATCGCCTTGTTTTCCTGTCATTTTTCGTTATATTAGTTTGAAACGAATGGCAAGTACATGCAAGATATCTCCAAAATCGATTTAGACTTAAGTAAACATCGCGATAGTCTGCTCATGTTCCGGGACTACTTCAAGTTACCGGACAGAAATCCAGGCGAGGTGTATCTGCAGGAAATCCTGGAGCGCTTCGCCAGTATTCCATACGAAAACATAAGCAAGATCATCAACCTGAGCCAGAGCGAAAACTGGCTGGCGCCCAGAATCAGGTTGCCGGAGCAGGTGATGATCGACTACGCCGAACACAGGCTTGGCGGCACTTGTTTTTCGCTGACATTTTTCCTGCAAAGTATCCTGACGCACAGCGGTTACACCTGCTACCCGGTGATGGCGGATATGCGGGCCGGCCGCAACATTCATTGCTGTCTCGTGGTCACTCTGCAAGGCGTGAAACATCTGGTGGATCCGGGCTACTTGCTGACCCGCCCCATGGTTCTGGACCCTGGTCGTCCTAGGCTGTATCGCACCGAATTTGCAGGTGTGGAGCTGCGATACGATGCACTACGGCAATCCTACGATCTCTATACCTTCAACAAAAATGAAGTGAAGTGGCGCTACCGGTTTCAGGACCGGCCAGTCAATGCTGAGGAATTCCTGCGTCACTGGCTGGCATCTTTTGGACGCAACGCCATGAATGGCATCTGTCTCACCCGAGTTTTGCAGGACGGCGTGCTCTTCGTCAACCGGGGGTTCATGCGCGAGACGACTTTTCACGGCAAACGCAATATCAACGTCAAGCGCAACTACCATGCTGCCATTCGGGAGCACTTTGGCATCGATGAGCAGCTCGTGGAGCAAGCTCAGAATGCTCTGAAGCAGAATTTGAAGCGCAAGCAAGAGCTCGGGTTGTGGATTCCGAAGACTTGAAGAGTCGACCGTTGGCATAAGATGCAAGCAGACAGGCCATTTCCAACGAAACTATTTGCGGGTGTGCTGTTTTCTGACGCCCGACATTTTGACAAAGCAGTTGTGCTATTGCAAAACAAATTCGGCGGCATAGATTACGTCAGCCCGGAATTTGAGTTTAACGTGTCTGATTATTATACAGATGAACTGGGTTGGCCAATCTATCGCAAGTTTGTTTCATTTGAAACACTCATCGATCCGGGCGAATTAGCGCCAATCAAGTTGGAAACCAATAGAATTGAAGCAGAATTGAGTGCAGACGGCAAACGTCAGGTCAACATCGACCCCGGCTATCTCGACCACAACAAAGTGGTGCTCGCCTCGGCAAAATATAATGGCCAAAAAATCTATCTGGCGCACGGCATCTACGCGGATGCAACATTGTGGTATGAAAAAGGCGAATTTAAACCGTATCCGTATGCATTCCCGGACTTCAAATCCGGCGTCTACACCCGCACTTTTTTGCATATCCGGGCACGCTACAAGGCTAAAAGCCGCAAAACTGCCTAGCCCGAACGATTCACATAACCACCTGTCATTCAGGAGGAATCTTTGTAGAAAATAAATACTTAGCCTGCCAACAAGACTCTTCCTGAGTGACAGCAGAATCTTGACGTCTTTGCGTGATTTTGCGATTTATGCTATTGCTTTTCATTTTTTGCAAAAAAATGCAAAGAATGCAAGCAATATAGCCAGGCTGCGGCTTCGCCGCCCTGGGAATAATCCAGACTAGTTGAATGAGCACACCCAAACTAAGACAGGATGCATTAGACATCTTCAGGGCCGGACTTCAGGCCGTCGCGCCGGAACAATGCATACGCCGGTTTGTGGCACGCGATGCCAACAAATTGATTGTGGCTGATCGCGAATATGACCTGGAGCAGTTTCACCGGGTTTATGTTGTGGGTGCTGGCAAAGCCGGGGCAGCCATGGCTGCTGCACTTGAAGAAATCGTCGGAGACCGGTTGACTGACGGCATCGTTAACATCAAGTACGGTCACACTGCAGCCGTTAAGGTCATAAGAATCAACGAAGCCGGGCATCCGATCCCGGATGATGCAGGCATGCAGGGAGCGCGGGATATTGCGGCCTTACTCGCACAAACCGGTGATAAGGACCTGGTTATTTGTCTGATTTCGGGCGGCGGCTCAGCCCTGCTGCCATTGCCGGTCAATGGCATCGCGCTGCGCGAAAAGCAAGAGCTGACCAATAAGCTGCTGGCATGCGGCGCGGCCATTCACGAAATAAACGCTGTGCGCAAGCATGTTTCACAAATCAAAGGCGGCCAGTTGGCGCGTATGGTCCATCCTTCTCAGCTCATTACGCTTATTCTGTCAGATGTGGTCGGCGACCCTTTGGATGCCATTGCCTCCGGGCCTACGGTTGCCGATCCCACGACTTTCCAGGATGTCGCCAGCATATTGCAGCGCTACGGTTTGTGGGAAAAGCTGGCCGGGGCAATCCGAAACCACCTTGAGAAAGGTCTGCAGGGAAAGGTTCAGGAAACGCCCAAAGCGGGAGACGCGATTTTCAACCGTGCTCAGAACATCGTGATCGGCAGCAATTTACAGGCGATCCGGGCGGCCGGCGATAAAGCTGCTGAACTCGGATATGCCGCTCTCATTTTGTCATCCTCCATCGAAGGTGAAACCAGGGAGGTGGCGCGTGTGCATGCGGCAATTGCCCGGGAGATCGTGAGCACCGGCAATCCGCTCACCCGACCGGCGTGCGTGCTCTCTGGAGGGGAAACCACCGTGACTATCCGTGGTGACGGCAAAGGCGGCCGCAACCAGGAGTTCTCGCTGGCCGCGGCTCTCGACATCGCCGGCCTGGATTCTGTCGTGATCCTGAGTGCCGGCACGGATGGCACCGATGGCCCAACGGACGCTGCCGGCGCTATCTGTGACGGCGAAAGCGTGGCGCGTGCACGCGACCTGGGCCTGACGCCAGAGCACCATTTGCGCAACAATGACGCCTATCCATTGTTTGCCGCACTCGATGACCTGGTGATGACCGGACCAACCAACACAAATGTCATGGACTTACGCTTGATTTTAGCAGGAAGGGACTGATGCGAAAAACAAAGATCGTCTGCACTATCGGGCCGGCGAGCGATTCGGTTGCAACGCTTGAGCGGCTCGTAGATGCGGGCATGAACGTCGCCCGTTTGAATTTCTCACATGGTACACATGACAGCCATAAGCAAGCAATAGAACGCATCCGGTCGGTGGCGGACAGGAAGGGAATTGCCATCGCGATCTTGCAGGACCTGTCCGGTCCCAAGATTCGGATCGGTGAGATTGCTGATGAGCCAATCGTCTTGCAAGATGGTCAGACATTTACCCTGACCTCCGAGCACGATGTCACCGGCCCGGAGCGTGTGACCGTCGGCTACGAGATGTTGCCACAAGAGGTCAAACAAGGCGACCCGATCTTGCTGGCAGATGGCGCCATCGAGTTGGTCGTGGCGCGCATCAAAGGCGCAGACATCATTTGCAAAGTGGTCGATGGCGGCGAGCTTTCATCTCATAAAGGCGTAAGCGTGCGAGGCCGCACACTCTCACTTGCCTCCATGACTGAGAAAGATGAACAAGACCTGAAGTTCGGCCTGGAGCAGGAAATCGATTACATCGCCATGTCATTTGTGCGCAGAGCCGCGGATGTGGAAACACTCAAACAACTTATGCAAACTCTGGGGCAAACAGTCCCCGTCATCGCCAAGATAGAAAAGCACGAAGCTTTGGCCAACATAGATGAAATCATCGAGGCTGCCGATGGCATTATGGTTGCACGTGGGGATCTGGCTGTGGAGACGCCCCTGGAAACCGTGCCCCTGGCGCAAAAGGCGATCATCCGTAAGTGTAACCGGATTTGCAAGCCTGTGATTACGGCCACGCAAATGTTGAAATCGATGGTAGATAACCCCCGGCCGACGCGCGCCGAGGCGAACGATGTGGCCAATGCCGTGCTCGATGGCACAGACGCAGTCATGCTCTCCGAAGAGACGACCATCGGCAAATATCCTGTGGATGCGGTGGAAACCATGGTGAAAATCATCGCAGCTATCGAAGGAAGTGAAGAGGCCGAAGCGCTGCGTTTTCGGCATGAGCCGGGCAAACCGACGTCCATCGCCCGGGCGGTCAGCCACGCGGCGT
>CAZVSL010000304.1:0-4233 GCA_964629935.1 uncultured Calditrichaceae bacterium
TTCTCAGCGAATTGCTCGAGAAACGCGACAACCTGTTGACCCAAATCAAAGAGGTCGAATTCGACCATGAGGTCGGCAAAATCTCGGCTGAAGATTTCGCGGAGATCAATGCCAGCTACCGGGCTGAAGCCATTTCTGTTCTTCGTCGCATTGATATGCAGCGCGGCAACAAAGCTGCCCGAAAAAGACTCGAAGCAGAATTGCAAACCTTGCGCGCCGGCAATCACAATGGCCGCCGGGCCTGCAGTCATTGCGGCAGGACCATACAAACAAGCGATCGCTATTGCTCCAACTGCGGCCGCAAATCAGAAAATTCGGAGGTGTGAAATGCGTTTCTCGCTTAACTTGCTGGTGAGTTTTGTCGTGGTCGCAACAGGTGTAGCTTTCGGCCAGGAACAGGGGCCGGCCGCAGGCCAATTGACGGGCTACGTTTACAATGCCAGTCGCATTACCAACAAAGGCACTGATATCGAAACCGAAATCGAACGCACGGCAATCGCCGGACAGGAAGTTATCCTGCAGCGCAACATAAACGGCAAACCGGATAATAGTATTCCGTCCCGCACAGTGACCGACTCAAACGGCCGGTTCGAATTCACTGCTCTGGAGACGGGCGCGGAGTTCGGCTATTATCCCAGGATGATATTCAATGAACTCGAACACTACGGTCCGGTGGTGACGCTGACTGAAGAGGTCTGGCAAAAACGCAGCGATATCCCGGCATTTGAATCGACGCGCTCCGATTCGAATGTCTCAGCGGCCATGCACCATATCATCCTCACGCCGGCGGGCGGGCTACTTAATGTCAAAGAGGTCATATATTTTACCAACCGCGGCAAGAGAACCTATTTGGGTAAGGCGCCAATTGGTCAGAAGAAGACGAACATCGTTCTCCACATCGAAGTGCCGCCGGAAGCGAAGGATCTCCGGTTTGGCGGCGAATTAATGAGCTGCTGTGCTGTGGTGATCGACAATCAAATCTATGACACCATGGCGCTCAAACCCGGACCGCGTCAGGAAACCATTACTTATCAGTTGCCTTATGATGGAGACCATGCCACGTTAAGCAAAAAGCTTACGCACCCAACGGCAATGCTGGATGTATATCTGCCAGAAGAAAGGGGCGCGCTAACCAGTCCGGGTTTTACGGCAGAAGGCGGATTTAATATCAATGGCCAGAACTTTCAGCGCTATACATCCGCTGAACTCGAAAAAGAGCATACGCTCACCGTGCATGTAGCCGGGCTTCCGGCTGCTGCGCCTGACCTGCGCTGGCTTGCACCAATAATTCTGCTGGTTATGATCCTAGCCAGTGTGGCTGTGTACCGTTGGCGTAGCAAGCTCAAACCCTCCGCTTCATCCCAGACGCGAGATAATGCATCTGCGGCTCCGCAAAACAGTAAGCGTGAGTTTCTGCTCCGCAACATCCTTGCTCTGGATGACCAATTCAACCAGGGAGAAATCGATGAGAAAACCTATCTGGCCCGGAGAGACCATTTCGAATCACGTATTCTGGCCCTGTCGTATCCTGACGAGGGACCGAAGCTGAACGACCTGAAACCAAATCAGGAGGCGAAGTAATGAAGGCAGAGAAGATACTGATCGCAAGTATTGCCGCAAGCGTGACCCTGCTTGTGCTGATCTCGTGGTCATTCTACGAGACCTTGAAGACCGGTCCTCAACGGCGCATCAAACTCAACAACGGCCAGGAAAAAGCAGTCATGGCGCAAGCCCGGCAGATGAAACAAGCCAGCCTGAATCTCATCGCTGAGAGTGGCAAAGTGGTGCCAGGCATGAATGAGAATCAAGTTCGTCTCGCTTTGGGTGAGCCGGAGTCTGAGGACGTGGTGGCCTCCAAACAGGGAGGCAGGACAGTATGGTGGTATCAACATCAGGGCTGGCTGGGGGTTGTTTATGACAGCTCAGGCGTGGTAACAAACATCCAATCCGGGCAGGATCAAAAGTAAGTCCTGTCTGTTTTCAGAAGAGGTTTGGCTATGGCAAAGAAAAGAAACACGTACAAACTCGACCGGATGCAGCCACAATATAGTCGCATACTCGGGATTCTAAAACTGAAATTTCTGCTTATGGGAGCCTTGGCCGGTTTGGCGGTTGCCGGACTGGCTGCAGCTATCGTGACATCTATGAATAAATCGCATGTGGTACACAACACCGCGGCTTATCATCCCGCAACCTATGCCGTTGCCGAGAAATTCATGTGTGGCTGCCCTGACTGCACCAGGGAGTTAATCGATTGTGACTGCAACCATACCGAAGGCGGAAGCTACGAGCTGTATTACATTTCGCAGCAATTAAAGACAGGACTCAGCGAACAGCAGGCAATTGCTGCCACGCAAGCCAGTTTTGGCAGAATCAAGCCTGAGTTCCGGCATCTTGCGGCTCAATCCGCCGGGGGAACTCAAGGTGCTGCCTCAGAAAGCCAGAAAGAGAGGAGATAAACCATTGATGCGGCTAAACCAAGACCGAAAATCGGAATTCAAAGATCGCAAGTCATGATTCGTATACCGTATATCTTATACCATACCTTATACCGATATCCGGTCCACGGTATCCGGTTTCCGAATTCCGATGATTACACAAAAATGTAGAAGTTCACTCGCAAATGTTGTAATAAGTTGAAGGAGAATAAGATGAAGGAAATCAAAGCGTTTGTTCGCACAAGCACCGTACAAAAAGTGGTGTGGGCCCTGGAAGAGGCTGGCTTCCGGTCGATGACGGTCATCGACGTCTCAGCCCTCGGCAGCCTTGCTGATTCAGAAAAGGCCAGGCTGTCGATAGAATTTATCGAGCGCTATTCAAAGCTAGCCAAGATCGAGCTGGTTTGCAAAGACAGCGACGCAGACAGAGTGGTTAAGATCATCCAGCAAAATGCATGCACACATCAGCACGGCGATGGGATCATCTTTGTTTCGCCGGTGGAACGGGCCGTGAAAATACGCACTTGTGACGAGGGTGAGCAGGTCTTGCAAGATTGAGTTTTAATCGACATAGAGAAGCCATAGGTCATCCGTTGCAGGTGAATCTTGCTCATCGACGCTTATGGCCGTTAAGCCTGCCATCAGCTTGTAGATGAAGGTACGTGCCTTGGTCCGCCGCTCGGTCGCACAGATTAGCGGCGGACCCCAAGCCGGGGTAAAAGCTGTACCCCAGTGCTAGAGCTGCGCCTGCTAAATTGGATGGATGACCATGAATGACTTCCTTGCGAATTTCAACATTTTTCTTGACTTTTACAAAGAACCTTTTAGATTGGCTACTCAGTTATGTGTCAAGCTCATGCAAGTGATTCGTAGCAAAACTTCTTTCTCGATCCTGGTGCTGGCTCTGCTGGTGGGTCCGCAAGCTTGCCTGGTAGAACAAGCCCTGGCTCAGATCACACAAGCCTTTCCGCACGGGCATGATGAGGAAGAAACGCACGATCATCACAGCACGGCGCCTTCCCATAAACACGACGAGGAAGGACATGAGAATCAGTTTTGCTGTGACAACGACCTCAATCTCTATATCCTCGGTAACAGCTCCGTTCAGTTCGATCCTGATTGGCTGTTTGTACACCCGCCGAAAGAGGCTGTCAATTTCGAAGCCATCCTCCTTTCAGTTTCCCCTCGCCTTAACCTACACCACGTCAGACCGCTGACGCCACGGGGGCGGGATAGGTACGCCCTAAACTGCCTGTTGCACGCGCCGCCTTCCGCTTGATGTAATCTCCTGACTTTCCCAATTATTTTGAGTTAGACGTCTGTGCGAGATGTACAGAAATACGATTTTCTGTCGTTTCACATAGCTCGTTGAAAGGAGGAAGTATTCAGATGGCTGCATTAGGCGTGCCCGGGCGTGTGCGTCTTTGGCTGGTGGCGCTATCGATAGCCCTGATCTCTTATAGCGTAATCACGTTTGAGATTGTCTTGACCCGAATTTTTTCGGTGATGCTGAGCTATCACTATGTCTTCGCAGTGATTTCATTTGCCCTGCTCGGTCTCGGCTTGGGGGGTATGCTGCGGGCATTGTGGTCGCGCTGGCTGCCGAGAGCCGGCGAGCACATCAATGCGGCTGTGTTTGCTCTCACGCTTGCGGGTGCCATCATGGGCATTATCAAGCTGCCCATCTACCGAAGTGACGTCCTGGCCGATTTCGGGTTCTGGATTTACATTCTCATCGCTACGCTTCCGTTCTTCTTTGTCGGGCTCACCCTGGCCGGTATTTTCGAGGTGTTTG
>CAZVSL010000304.1:4243-7212 GCA_964629935.1 uncultured Calditrichaceae bacterium
GCTGAGCCGCTCCCACCTGGAACGGGAGTCGGTGCCACGCTCGGAGCCTTAACCGTCGTACCGCTGCTCAATGGGATTGGCGGCGCGAACGCGGCTCTGTTTGTCGCGATCGTTGCGGCGGGTGCCGCAGTTGTCCTGATGGCCGCAACGAGAAAGGGCTTTTCCTCTGGTGTGGTGTCGTTGTCGGGTGCAGCTTTGGCCCTCGTCATGCTTGGCTGGTTTGGCGTCGACAGCACTGTGCCCGTGGGTAAAGATCGCAACAAAGACATGTACCGCATGCTGGCGAATCCAGTGCTGGAAGCAGAAGTTGTGGAAAGCCGCTGGAGTGCCTTTGGTCGTACGGATTTGGTACGCAGCGCGCGTGACCCGAATGACATGACAATTTTTGTGGATGGTGCCGCCGGTTCGGCCATGTATAATCTTGAGTCCCTGATGAACAATCCTGAACGAAAAGCGCACCTGATGATGCACTACGGAGGCTATTTCCCCTTTATTTTCCTGAATGAGGGTGAGAAAGATAGTGCCCTGATTATCGGTGCCGGGGGCGGTCGTGACGTCGTCGTGGCATCACTGGGTGACACCGAATCCATTACGGCCGTCGAGGTCAACCCGGAGGTTGTGGAGATTGTCAAAGACTACGAAACGTTCAACGGCGGAATCTACACAACGAAACCGAATATCCGGGCCGTGGTTGCTGAAGGCCGTCACTTTATTCGAAGCACGCATGCGAAGTATGACATCATCATGCTGGCCATCCCCATCACAAAAAGCAGTCGCAGCGTGGAAGGCTATGCTCTGACCGAGAACTATCTCTTTACCGTGGAGTCCATAGGCGACTACCTCGACCACCTGACTCCTGAGGGACGCATCATCATCGTGGCGCATGACGAACCGGAGATTTACCGCCTGATCACACTTACGCTCACGGCGTTTGAGCGGCGCGGCATCTCGCAACCGCAGGCTATGAAACATATCTACACTATCGCTTCTGGAATGATGCCTGCCATTGTCATAAAAAAAGAACCGTTTGCGCGTGAAGAAATTCAGGAAAGGCATGCCGCTCTGCATCAGCGCGGATTTGACAAAGGCAGCTTTTTTGTGCCGTACGAACAGCAGGTAGTAGTCACCCCAAACGAAGCGCTAGGCATTGATTTCGAATGGCGCATGTTTGATCAGATTCTCGTCGATATCTCCACGGGCAAATTGAGCCTGGAGCAATTGCTGCAGGCTGCCGTTCTCGACATCGGACCGGTGACCGACGACCGGCCGTTTTTCTACAAGTTCGAGCCTGGCTTGCCCAAATCGTTCGGGACATTTGCGCTGTTGATCGTCGTAGCCACCGGGATGGTTATCGGCCTGGTTCTGATTCCGAAAGCTAAGAGCCGTTCTCTGCTGGAAAGGACAGATTTCGTAAGACGCATTGCATCACACCCGCCGCTCAAGATATTCATCATCATTTTCTTTTTGCTGGGCATGGGTTTTATGCTGGTGGAAATCGCGCTATTCCAGAAGCTGACGCTGTTCGTCGGTCAGCCTGTGCTGGCGCTGACGGTGCTGCTTTTCTCCCTGCTTCTGGGAGGTGGCGTTGGCAGTTTGACAAGTTCTTTGTTCCGCCAGAATCTAAGTCGGGTAATTATGGGCGCAGCACTGGCAACTGCAATTCTGACTTTAACTTATGCGCTATTTCTCAACGTTTTCTTCGACATGGACTTCGACCAGAAAATTATAGCGACTGCGCTTTTGATTCCACTCGGATTTGTCATGGGAATTCCGTTCCCCCTATCGCTGCGTCTGATGAAAGTGTATGATTTCGGCGATCTGGTGCACTGGATGTGGGGTCTCAACGGCGTCGCTTCGGTTCTCGGCTCGGCATTGGCAATGATTATCGGGATTCTTGCCGGCTTCTCTTTTGCCTTGCATCTGGGCTCAATTATCTATCTCGGTATCGCTGTACTGAGTGTACTGCTGCGTCATGAGGCTGTATATTAGTCAACAACTCCTGTAGAATATTCTACAATGTTGGCATAGGTTCCTCATGTTATGAATTTCTATGTTTGGCACTTAAGTGATTGATATATTGATGGTTAGTTATATGCATGTATCATTGGCATGCTAATTGTCATAGCTGAATGTGCAATTTGAAGTCGAAAGCTCTTATCGAGTGAGATACTTATAAAGGAGAAGAACTCATGCACGGATCCTATGACTATGGCATCTGGTCCATGGTAATTTTCAATGTAATCCTGTTTGGGGCATTTGTAATCGGCTTTTTGCGTCCCAAAAGGAAATATGAGTGGCGCACCCTGGGTGTATTTGCGGCGTTTATCGTAGCATTATTTACCGAAATGTACGGCTTTCCGTTGACAATCTATTTTCTGATCTCGGCTTTTGGCACCAAGGTCGGTATCGGCGATCCTTTTCAGCACGTCAACGGACATTTATTAGGCACGCTTTTCGGAGCACCGGAATGGGTAAAGCTGGTGATTTGTCAATTAGGGGCGTTTGTGATGTTGGCAGGTCTGATTGTTATGAGCAAAGGCTGGAGGCAAATCCATGCAGCACAAGGCGAGCTGGTTACAGACGGTATCTATGCGCATGTCCGCCATCCGCAATACGCGGGACTCTTTCTCGTAACCATCGGCATGCTCATCCAGTGGCCGACTATCCTCACACTGGTTATGTGGCCGATTCTGATGTACGCCTACTACAGGCTGGCGCTACGGGAAGAACGGCAGGTGGAAGCTCATTTTGGAAACGCTTATCAGGAGTACAAACGTACCGTACCGGCATTCATCCCGAAATTTGCAAAGTAATAACGATCCAAAAAGCGAGGTGAGAACCATGAAACGCTTGCAGCCCTATCCTGTCGCGGTCGCGCTGAGTTTCATTTTTCTGGTCCTGTATCTGGTATGCGTCGGGCTGCATTACGGGCTGCCGGAATCAGGCTGGCAGATGCACCGCGTCTGGGA
>CAZVSL010000304.1:7222-7641 GCA_964629935.1 uncultured Calditrichaceae bacterium
TACTACCACGAGCTTGTTTCTTGGGGTACTGGAGATCTTCGTAGGCGGTTTTTATGTCGCCTACACCCTGATCCCGCTTTTCAATTATTTCGACCAAAGATTTGACACTGAGAAAGGAGGCAATCCCATGCGGCCGCTTCGATTTAAACCGGTGCTGCTTGCCGTAACCGGCTTTGGTATGCTGACCTTCGTGTTGTGCATTATATTCGATCTCATTTTCCCACAGTGGGCCATGACTGAAATCTGGGATATTCTGTTGCCAGGATTCACCGGCCTGAACTGGGCGAGTTTCTTTCTAGGCTTATTGGGCGTGCTCGGTTATAGCCTTTACATCTCGGCAGTGTTTGTACCCATCTACAACTTCTTCTGGGTCGAAAAACTGCCTGAATTGAAGTAAATGAGATGGCAGGCACGAATAC
>CAZVSL010000305.1:0-7641 GCA_964629935.1 uncultured Calditrichaceae bacterium
TGGTGACGCACTCCTTTGTTGAACCCTTTCAGGGTTCGTGGCTTGTCGCATCCTGGCACCCAGGATGCGCTCCGCGAATCCTGGGCTTTGTTGTTGAACGCCTTCGGCGTAATCGAACGAACCATTTTTAATCTTCCTTCAAAGCCACACAACAGGTGGTCAGGTTATGCATTTCCAGATTACCGCCCGTGGCCCGGCCCAGTTCCGCGTTCGAGAACATGCCGGCCATGGGTACTTTCCATACGTTCTTTATCCCTTCAATTTCTTCCGGCATCAAGGGCCCGAGACAGAGTATCCTGCCGGCACAACTGAACACGACCAGGGCGTCGGCTTCGGGCATCTCGGTTTCTTTGAGCTTTTGAACGCCTTTTACCACTTTGTCCATCACATCCCAGTCGGGCGGCACCGAAAACCGGACTTTTGAGCCCTGTGGTACCGAGCCACTGCAAAAAAAGGATCGGTCGCCCCAATCCACCACCAGGCCGGGGCGCATCACCGGGTCGCCTTTCTCCCGCTGTAGCTGCAGCGGAAAATTAGCCGCCACCTCCTTCCATGCATCTTTATTGTCAGGGGTAATATTTTCAAGTCCACCATACTTGGTGGTAATGTCCAAAGCGGGCTCATTGTCTATCGTAAACACATGGTTGCCTTCACTTTTGGTCACCACTTTTTCTGTGCCGACCGCCTTCCATCCGCAGGTGGCGATACCCTCTATTTTTACTTTGCTTTCATCGATGGCCAGTACCACCATTCCATTGGAGCTTTCCCGGGCATGCGAGAATACCCATGTTTCCTCAAAGACGTAATCGTCACCGGCGCCTCCGCCAAAGGCATTGACCTGTTCCCCCACCACATCCTGAAGGCCAAAAAGTATCTGTTCACCGTCTGTAGCAGGGTGGCTGATCGCCAACAGAAAGGCGACTTGTTCGAAGTCCTTTTTTGCTTTTTGGGCAACGGATTTTGCTGCTTCGCGGTAGTTGTTTGACTGAAACTCTTCAGTATATATTCTGAAATGATCTTTTTTCATATCGAGCAGCAGCATAGCGACCGATCCCGTCTCGGTCACTTCGTCGATGAATTCCCCATTCGTGGTGGAACCAAATACGGCAATGCCGGCTTCGTCCAAAACCCGGCAAATGGCATGGCGATCCTGAGAAACAGACAAAAAGACGATTGCCAGGGTAGGGGAAAAGCCATCGGCCATGCTATCTCTCAAGCCGGCCTGAATTTCCTCAGGCGATTTGCCTTTGATGGATTTTGCTTTCATGGCTTCACCCTTTTAGTTATTGATTTTTTCTTTTAATGCCACCCAGCAGCAGGTCATGTTATGAAATTCATTGTTGCCACCCGTGGCACGCCCATATTCACCATAAGAAAAGAACCCCGCCATGGGCACATTGTACACACTTTGTATTCCTTGCAATTCTTCGGAAGTCATCGGGCTAAAGGCATCGATACGTCCAATACAGGAAAACATAACAAGGGCATCTGCTTCGGGCATTTCTGTTTGCTGAAACTGCTTTGCATTTTCGCTGACCTCGGTCAATACATCAAAATCGGGCAACAATGTGAATCTGAATTTATCACCGCGCTTTATTTTGCCTGTTACAGTAATCCCTTTGGTGTCCATGTTAAAGCCCATGGTAGCGCGAATTATGCTGCTACTATCTTCCCTCATCAGGTTTAAAAAAATGTTCTTTAGGTTGAAATCCTTGAAATCTTCTGGAGAAAGACTTTCGCCAATATATTTCATCACAAGGTCAGTAGCAGGCTGGTTATCAATTTCAAGAATCCAGCTTCCTTCCGACTTCGTGATTACCTTTTCAGTACCAATAGGCTTCATGCCCGACGCGGCCCTTCCCTTCACCAATATTTTGTCTTCATTCAACACCAGCATCAGGATACCCTTGTTGGTAATGTTGGTGTTATTGAATACAAAAGTTTCTTTGAACATCAGGTCATCGCCTGCGCCACCACCCCAGATGGTTATATCATTTCCAGCCACATGGCTAACGGATTGTACTATTTTTTCGCCCAATCCCATATCCTGTGGTTTTTCGATGCTGTTACTTAGTAAAAAAGCCGGCCTTGCAAAAGTCGTCAATGCTTGCTCAGTCATTGCCTTAGCTACTTCCACGACATCACTACCCGCATAATCATCATGCAATATTCGGAAGTTGGCCGGTTCCATATCCATTAAAAGGATGGAAATTGCTTCGTGGCTGATGTCGCTACCTGAAATCTCACCACCCGTTGTGGCTCCAAAAATCTGAATATTTTTTCTGTCAAGTATGCTGATAATGGAAGCTATGTCTTGCTTTACCGAAATAAAAACAAGAGCGAGTGTTGGCTTGAATCCATCTGCCATACTTTCAATCAATGCCGAATTAATCTCTTCAGGCGATTTGCCTTTGATTGATTTTGCTTTCATGCTTTCTCCTTTAAGGCCACCAGGCAGCATGCATTATTGTGATACTCAAATTTCCCGTTTTTTGATTTTCCATATTCGCCATAGGTAAAAAAGCCTACCATTGGCGCATCCCAAATTTTTTGCACCTGCTCTATCTCCTCTTTGATTACAATCCCAAACGATAAATGTCTGCTCACGCATGAAAACATGATCAAGGCATCGGCTTGCTGTTGTGCATTGTCCTTAATGTCCTTACATTCTGCAACGACTTTTTCGATGGAATCAAAATCTGGTGGCAGCGAAAATTTGATTTTCGACCCTTGAGGCACATTTCCAGAACAAATAATTGAACGGTCTTCACGATTGGCAAACATGGCTGTACGTATGACAGGATCTACATTTTCTCGTTCCAATTGCAATGGATAATACCAGGAGCTAAGAAATGTCACGATTTCCTTGTTGCCATCTTGCTTTATCTCAACGCCAAGGTAATTCATCAACATATCCAATGCTGGTTTATCGTCTATGGTATACACAATATTACCTTCGCTTTTAGTAACTGTTTTTGTAGTGCCAATAGCATTCCAGCCACAAGTAGCGATACCTCTAACATCAATTTTATCTTCATCAATAATGAGTGCTACAAGTGCACTGTCTCTACTTTTTCCGTTGGTAAAAACAAATGTCGCTTCAAGTGCCAGGTCATCTCCCCGCCTTACCTCCAAATACGGTCACTTCCCTGTCTGTCGATGAGGCAGATGTTCCATAACCTTGTATAATGCCTTCTACAATTTGTTCACCATCTAAGGATATTCCACCCGTTGCAATTATAAACGAAGGGTTGTTAAAGGTCTCTTTTCCAGTAATACCTAGTTTTTTTGCGTCTTCTAAGGCGGTCTGTCTGCTTGTTTCAAGAAATTCCATTCTAAAATAAGCTGGATTCATATCGAGCAGCATTATAACAATGCCGCCTCCTTCAATTCCGCCATCAATAAATTCACCTGCCGTGGTCGCTCCAAATATCTGAATGCCTTTTTCGTCAAGTAATTTGGAAATAGCTTCTCTGTCCTGCTTGACAGATATGAATACAATGGCTAAAGTTGGCTTGAATCCATCGGCCATGCTATCTCTCAAGGCCGCCTGAATCTCTTCAAGCGATTTTCCTTTGATAGATTTCGCTTTCATGCTTTCTCCCTTTATAGTTTTTCTTTTAATGCCACCCAGCTACAGGTGGTGCCCTGGTACGTGGCTTTGCCGTCCTTCGTAGCGCCGAATTCGCCGAGACTGAAATAACCGGCCATGGGAATCTTCCATACTGCATTCAGGCCATTGATCTCTTCATCCATCAGTGGCCCCAGGGTGATTTGCCGGCCAATGCAGGAAAAGACCAGCAAGGCTTCGGCCTCCGGCAATGCCCGCTCTTTCAAATCCCGGGCGCTGTCGATCACGGTTTCTACAATATCGAAATCAGGAGGCAGGGAAAAACGAATTTTGGCGCCCGCAGGAATATGGCCGCCGCACATGACAGCGCCTGTCTCCCGGTTAAACAGGATGGGCGGTTTCATAACCGGGCTACCTGCTTGTGGGATGACCTGCAAGGGATGGGGATTTCCGATTTGCCTCAACAGATCATCGCTGTCATTCGGATCGACTTTCGCTCCGGTGAACCTTAAAAGAACATTCAATGCCGGTTCGTCGTCGATGGTATATACCCAGTTTCCTTCGCTACTTGTGACCGTTTTCGGGGTTCCGGCGGGTTTCCATCCTGAGACGGCAAGCCCTTGCAACTCTACACGACCCTGATCGATGATGAGGCAAATGATGCCTTGCCGGCTTTGTTCCTTATTGGTAAAAACGGCATGATCTGGCCAATAAGGTTTCCCGCCGGATAACCCTCCTATAACAGGAGCTGCATCCCCGGCGCCCGACAAAAACCCTTCCACCACCGCCTCTCCCGGCACCTCAGATTGGGAAACGGAAACGATGAAGGCTGGCTGGTCGAACTGGGCCTTTCCAATTCGGGCAATATCCCGGGCAATTTTCACCCCTGACTCATAATCACTTGTCGGAAATGATTTTAGTACAACCCGAAAATATGCCGGATCAAGATCCATCAACAGTATGGTGGCTGCATCATTTTCCATGCCCTGGTCCGTAAACTTATCGGGGGTATTGGCTCCGAAGATGGCGATGCCGCGTGCATCAAGCACGTCCACGATGCCAGCGTACTCGAAGTGGGAGGGCACGAAAACCAATCCGAGCGTCGGTTGAAAACCTCCGGCTGCAGCCTGTTCCAGGGCAGATCGAATAGCTTCTGGATTTTTTCCGGCAATTGATTTTGCTTTCATCTTTTATGTCTTTTTAGTTGTTCTGGTTCTATGTCGATTTGTGTGGGTAAAGTCCAAACAAGCCATTATTAAACATGACTTTTAACCATTTGGGACATTCTTATCATTTAAAATGAGATCATCATTGGATTTCATTGCTTTTTGCTTCTCAACTTGTGTAAACCCCGCGAGATAGCGGGTTCCACGGTTTCATCTGAATTGTAGTCCTTATCACATGGGGTAAACCCTGTGAAGAACTACTTCTACAGGGTAAACCTTATTTTCGTTTTTTATTAACCTTAATAGCAAAATGATGCCTCCCCCAATTTTACCTTATTACCTTATTTGTCTCCAATGTTCGATTTTCATAGTCAAATAAGGTAATAAGGTTTGCGAGTTGGTTGATATTTCATGCTATTAAGGTGAAAAAGATTAAAATAAGGTCGCTGATCGTCCGCACGTCTTTTTGAAACAACTCCGCCATTTGCGCCTGGGACAGCCAGACGGTCTCGTCTTGCAATTTGACCTGGATTTGGGTTTTACCGTCTTCCGCACGGTAAAGCAGGATTTGGCTTTCGTTCGACATATTTCACCACCCGAGATTTTAGTTTTGTGTAGGCTGAATCCTATTCTCTATTTAATTTGGCCAACCGCCCATTCGCCTCCGCCAATTCCTCATGTCCGGTATCGGCGTTTTGCCACTGCTGAATCGCTTTGGTGTAATGTTCAATGGCCTGCTGCGTGTCGCCGCCCGTTCGTAAAACCTGCCCAGCAGATAATTGGCACGCGAGCGGAGATAAAGATAATCAAATTCATCGCCGCCGCTCTCGTCGGGGCCGTCACTTAGAACATTGTCTTTCGCCCTTTTCAGTACCCTAACCGCTTCCGCTGTCTGTCCTGCATGGGATAAGGCGCGGGCTCTCATTTCAGCCCATCGGCTGCGGCGCTTCATTCAAAATCGAGTAAATCACTGCCTGCTCGTACTCGCCGCGAAACGGTAATTTTCCGGTGAGCATTTCATAAAGCACCACCCCGAACGCCCAAATGTCGGTGCGATGATCCACCGGCTCCCCGCGCGCCTGCTCCGGCGGCATGTACGCTGCCGTGCCAAGAGTGGAATAATCTTTCGTGAGCTGCGCCCCGCCCGCGATCTTCGCCAGCCCGAAATCCATGATCTTGACCTGCCCCGATTCCGTGACCATGATGTTGCCGGATTTTATGTCGCGGTGGGTGACGCCTTTTTCGTGGGCGGCTTGCAGGCCGGCGGTGATTTGGGTGGCGATGTCCAGAACCTTGCGAAGGTTTGAAACCTTCGCAAGGTTTTTCAGCTCCAGCGCCGCCGCTGCCTGCGCTTCGATTTTGAAACGCTCGCGTTCTTCGGCGCTGGCGGCAATCCCGAAGTATCGGGACAAGTTCTGTCGCGGCAGGAATTTGATGGCGACCTCGCGCTTGAGCTTGGCGTCCCCGGCTTTGTAGACCACGCCCATTTACCCCGTGAGATAATTGAACCGACTATGCTCTCCAAACAACCTAAGACTCGAATATCGAAATTCATCGACGGATCGAAGTTGTGTTATCTCACGGGGTGAACCGCTCATTGCTTTAACCAATGAGAAAGTTTTTGACTCAAAAATTCTTCGACTGGAATTCCTTCGTTCCCCACCACCAGCGTGTGTGCCCCGGGAAAACGTTACACAAAAGCGGATAAACCCGCGTGCTTGCCTTTGAACAAACCGCTTTTTACTTCGGGGGCGATCAGCCTGCTTCCTTGTTTCAAAAGAAAGTCCACTTCCTTGTCACGATCACGCATGCTCCAGGATGCGTCGGAGGATCATTTTTCTTCCTCGGCCGCGACGCTGAGGCGCGGCATCGGCCGGAAGCTCGCGGGATCGATCCCGGCTTCTTCAAGGCGTGCGGCGAAATTCGGCGTGTCGGCGATGTCGAAAAACAGCATGCTTTGCGTAATGGCGATGCTCCGGGCCAAAATCGCCGGGCCGGCCGCAAGATCGTCGATCCTTTTCGTCAGCGCGCGGGCGCGGGCGGCGTCGCCGGTTTCATGATGCACACGCAGAAGCTGCTCCTGCGGCCATGGGCTTTGCGCATCGATTTCGTCCGCAAGCTCCCTTGCGCGGCGGTAATCGCCCTCGACCGCGGCGAGATAGGCCGCGCGCCAATCGCGATCCTCCGGCGTCAGGATCGGCGCCGGGGACCGCAGCAGCGTCAGAACTTTATCCCTGTCGCGTCGCGCGATGGCGAGCGACAGTTCGTCGTCATGCAGCCAGGGATGGTCGCCCGCGGTCGCCCGTCCGCGTTCGATCGCCTCTTCCGCCGCATCGAATTCACCGAGTGCGGAGAGCAGCGCCGCGCGCTGACTCCAGGTTCCGGCATGGAGCGGGTTGGTCCTGACATTGTAATTGGCGAGCCTGCGCACCATTTCGAATTCCCCGTTGAGGGCAAGGATAACCGTGAGCCATATTTCGATGGCGGCCACTTCCTCGATGGCGCCCTTTTCGCGAAGCTGCCCCATGAGGCCCGGCATTCGGGCCCAGGTCGCGGAGAAAAACTCCTTGTTCAATTGCGCAACGATGCGCACTGTTGGCGTGCGCGCATTATCGATGGCGCGATCGAGGTCGGCGAGCAGCCCCGCGCGCGCTTCCTCTTCCGACGCCGGCGCGCGCCCGCGCGAATTTCTTAGATAACGGCTGTTCGGCCCGTCCATCAGGTAATGCGCGAAAGCGTCGTGATGGGCAATCGCGGGGGCAACATATTTCGGATCGAGCGCCATGGCCCGCTCAAACTCTTCGTTCGCGTCCCAGAGGTAAACGTCGGGCTCGCTCGCATGGGCCCGATTGAGCAGCGCCCGCCCCTTCAGGAACGCCTTGAACGCCTCGACATTGCGCGTGC
>CAZVSL010000306.1:0-4521 GCA_964629935.1 uncultured Calditrichaceae bacterium
TGCACGGAGGAGGTCATCCGCCGGCTCGAATACGAGTTGAGAATCATCGATGATCTCGGTTTTACAGAGTATTTTCTCATCGTCAAAGACATCGTTAACTTTTGCCGGCAGGAGAGCATCCCGTGTGTCGGGCGTGGTTCCGCTGCCGACAGCATCGTTTCCTATGTGCTGGGCATCACGTTCGCCGATCCCATTCGCTTCAATCTTTATTTCGAGCGCTTTCTGAATCCGGAGCGCACGGACGCGCCGGACATCGACCTCGATATTTGCTGGAAGAGCCGCGACCGGGTGCTGGAGTATGTCTACCAGCGCTTCGGCGAGGACAAGACCGCGATGATCTGTACCTTCAGCACATTTCAGAGCCGGGCGGCCATTCGTGACGTGGCCAAAGTATACGGACTGCCGGAAGAGGAAATCGCTGAACTGACGCGCGAATTTCCCTATCTCGCCAAAATCGTGGATTTCGACAAAACGCTCAAAAGTGTGCTCCGGCTTAAGGATGGCAGCAAACTTGACCGCACATGGGCTGAGGTCATCAGGAGCAGCAAGCAGTTGGCGGGCTTTCCGCGCCATCTTTCCATCCATTCCGGCGGCGTCATCATCGCGCCGGACCGCCTTACCAATTATACGCCATTGGAAGTAGCGGGCAAAGGCATCGTGATTTCGCAGCACGACATGTACACCATCGAGCGCCTCGGACTGGTGAAGATGGATTTGCTCGGCGTGCGCTCTTTGACCATCATCACGGAATGCCTGGAAATGGCCCGGAATGCGGAGGCCGGCGCGGGAAAATCACAGCGTCGAAGTGAGGCTGAGCGCAAGAAGTTTGACTTTTTGCGCAAAGCGAAAAAACTCTCAGCGCTCGATATGCGCGCTATCCCGGAAAACGATCCTAAGACCATCCGCATGATCAAATCCGGGCAGACCCTGGGCTGCTTTCAGTTGGAAAGTCCGCTGGTGCGCGGCGTACTGCGCAAAATGCAGACGGACAGCGTCGAGGACACCGTCGTCGCCGTGGCGGTAATCCGGCCCGGCGTCGGTGATAGCGGCATGAAAGATGAATACATCTTGCGCCGCGGCGGCGTGCATCCCGCGCGTTACTCACATCCCATTCTGGAGCCGGTGCTGAAAGAAACGCATGGCCTGACTATCTACCAGGAGCAGGTGCTGCTCATCGCCCAGGCCGTGGCAGGATTTACCCTGGCACAGGGCGATACCTTGCGCCGCGCTATGACCAAGAATCGAGACGCGGAATTGATGAACTCGATGAAAAAGCAGTTCATCGCAGGTGCGGTGGGAAAAGGCGTACCGCAACAGAAAGCGCTGGAAATCTGGCAGTTTCTTTTGAACTTCACGGGCTTTGGTTTTAACAAAGCGCACGCGGCAACCTATGGTATTCTGGCTTATCAGACGGCGTTTCTCAAATGTTATTTCCCGGTCGAGTATATGACGGCGGTGCTCAACAATCCCGGCGGTTTTTATGCTACGGCGGTCTATATCGAAGAGTGCCGGCGCATGCACCGAGGGGACGGCCAACAGGGCATTCCGCTTTTGCCGCCGGATGTAAATCATTCCGATGTGCTGTTCACCAAAGATGGCGATGCCATCCGCACCGGGCTTTTTCCGGTTTACGAGCTTTCGGACAAAACCCAAAAAGCAATAGTGGCGGAACGAAAACGGCAACCGTTCAAGGATCTCTACGATTTTATAGCCCGCAGCCGGGCGGGCGAAAAGGAAACCGAGCATCTGATTCGGTGCGGTGCCCTGCGTTCTATCCATGCGAGTGAGCCGCTGTTGTTGCTGAAATGCCAGAGCTACTTCAAGAACGGCCGCAATCGCAACAAGGCGGAATTTCTGACGCAGGGGCTGGCGCCGCCGCCGTACTCGCGTGAGATGCGCATTCTGGCGGAGTTAGAGCTGCTCGGCTTTGGCGTCACCGCGCATCCGCTTGCCTTGTATGAGGGCATGGTTCCCTGGGAAAAAATGGTTTCCTCGCTTGAAATGGAGCAACATAAGAACCGGCGTGTGCAGTTCACAGGCTGGTATGTCACCTCGCGCTTGCAGGAAACGGTTTCCGGCAAGTATATGAAATTTCTTTCTCTTGAAGACAGGCAGGGCATTTGCGAGATCATATTTTTCCCTGAGGTGTATGCACGCTATGCACATCTCCTGCGCGGCCACGGACCCTTCACGGTCATCGGCAAAGTTCAGTCGCGCATCAAAGGCGAGGCAAATCTGATTGCCGAGAAACTCATCTGCTGGCAGACGCCGCGGCAAGTAGTGGCGGGGCGTATGAAGAAGGAGTGAATGCGGGTTCCCCACCTGGCGAAGCTGGAGGTTCCCCACCCACAGAAGCTGAAGCCTGAACACCGATTCCCCATCCGGTAAGGCGGCGTTTCGACAAAGATTTTCTACCCCCGGGCCGGACACGTCAGGCTTGCCATGAAACTCCCAAGCCATCATTTGCGTTCTATGGGATTATTCAGCCACTGGAATCCGGTATAAAGATATTGAGAGCCTCCGAGTTTGCCTATGAAGACTATCCACAAAACCATACTCACCTCAGGAATTGCGATCTCGGTGCTGACCGTAATATTGACCCTGCACTCGCTGGATTTCTTTCTTAATTCCGGCCTGACCCTTTTTTCGAATGAACCGGTCTGGCCAAGTCAACGTGATCTGCGCAGAGTTTTCTGGCAGAAACGGGAGCTGATGATGGTGTATGCAACCGGGAATGAGCAGGCCGCCGAGGCCTACCGAGAATATGCTGAACAAGTCACACGCCGCACAGAGTGGCTGAAGATTGTCGTAACACCTGATACAGCTCTGAGCCGGGAGGACATGCAATCGACGCCGTTGTCATTGCTTGGGGTTGCCTTCGCCAATCCGGGTTTGCAACGCCTTCGGGCCGCGCTCCCGGTTGAATTCCGGGAAACCGGACCGGCCATCGATGACTTCTTTGTGGGCGAAGAAAACGACATCTATCTGCTCTCCACTTATCCGAATCCGTTTCAGCGTAACATGCCGGTTTCGATTGTAACAGCCGGCACTGATGAGGCGCTGGTTCGATTCTTACCAGAGCTCGGCAACATTTACCGGAGAGCCGGAGAGTTCAAGATATTTCGCAACGGCCAGGGAGTTGTGCTCGGTTTCTTCAAACAGGAGAACCAGGGACCCTGGCGAATAGACTATGAGGCCTCCCGCAACTATCTGAAAAGCATGCGCACAGCGTGGGAGTCGCCACACTTTACCTTCCAGTTTCACGGCAACGCCATCCCTGAAGAAGAAATCTCTTTGCTTGCTGAGCAATACGAAGACCGATTGTCTGATGTGCTGTCACAGCTTGGCAAGAATCCGTACAGCCCGGCGAAGAAGATTGACATCCATCTGTATCACTCGCCTGAAGATAAAGGCCTGATGACGGGCAATACCGACCTGTCGCATGCCAATCTCCGGCGCAGAGAAGTGCACGCAATCCTGAATGATGATCTGCAGGGCGCCGACTTCTCTGCTGCCGCGCGTATCCTGATGCGGGACTTAATCGGAGAAACTGAGTCACGGGCGCTTGCCGACGGTCTGGCACTCTACTTCTCTCACAATTGGGGAAAACATGGCTACCGGTACTGGGCTGCAAGGTATTATGCCACGGGCAATGTAAGTCCGCTCGATGACTTGCTGAACCCGGCCATCTACGCGAAAGAATCCTATTTGGTTATGCGCCCGTTGGCTGCGGGGTTTGTAGCTCATCTCATAGATGTCTTTGGCTGGGAACGATTTCAGGCGCTGTATTTGTCCTGGCCTGAACAAGGGTTGCCCGCAAATCTCACCAGCGACGTGCAAGAGCTCGAGGCGGGCTGGCACACCTTTCTTCGCCGGCTGCAGCCGCAACAAGTCGAGCCGCAAACCCGGGTGACCAGTGGCTATCCGGTTTTTCAGAAAGGCTTTTGTTATGCCCATGAGGGTTATCAGATCTACAACGGCTACCTTTCGCGCAAATCGGAAGAATCGCTCACCAGACTCAATTCGTTGGGGACCGACTGGATTTCGATCACGCCTTTTGGTTACCTTGATGATCGCAACAAGCCGGGCTATTTCCACTTTTCTTTCGGAGCAGGCGCTGAAAACGATGAGAGCGTATTGACAGCCTTTTATGCGGCCCGTGATCTGGGCATGAAAGCCATGCTCAAACCACACGTCTTGATGAATAGCAGGGACTTTGGCTGGCCCGGCGAAGTAAACATGACAAACGAGGCGGACTGGCAACAATTCTTCAGCTACTATTGGAGCTGGATTCGTCATTATGCCGTGCTGGCAGAAATGTATGATTTCGACATTTTTTGTATCGGAACCGAGCTGGTGCACACCACCAAAGACCACCAGCAAGAATGGCGGGAAATCATTCGCAGAGTACGCCAGCTTTACAACGGGCCGCTGGTTTACGCTGCGAACTGGGACCGGGAATTCGAACAAGTCCGCTTCTGGGATGAGCTGGACTACATCGGTCTGAACTGCTATTATCCG
>CAZVSL010000306.1:4531-7611 GCA_964629935.1 uncultured Calditrichaceae bacterium
TTTCTAAAAGTGATACAGCAACGCTGCAAGACCTAAAGGATGGCGCCGAACAAATCACTGGAATTGTCCAAAATGTTGCCGGGGAATTTGACAAGCCCGTGCTGCTCACGGAAGTCGGATTTACCAGCACGGCCGAGAACTGGAAAAAACCGCACGAAAGAAGGCGCGATGCGCCGCCCAGCTTCGAACATCAGGTGATGTGCTACCAGGCTATCTTCGAAGCATTCTGGCATAAGCCCTGGTTCTACGGCTTTTACTGGTGGAAATGGCCAACATATGTCGAAGATGGCGGGCGCGACCATAACGGGTTTACGCCATGCGGCAAACCCGCGGAAGAGGTGGTGCGGCAATGGTATTCCAGAGATAGAGTTGTCCTGAGTAGTGAATGATCAGTGCAATGAGATTTTATATCACGAGAGTTTTGGCCACACTGTGGCTCTGCTGCCTTGCCTCGATGCCGCTGGCAGCAGATAGCGACCATCTGCAAACCTATCAACAGCTCAAAACGCTCTCGTTTGATGGCGCCAGAGGTGCGCAAATTGAAGATTTCACCTTGCGGAAGGCTGATGGCAGTATCCATTTCGAGAAGGGCACACTTTATTTTGCGGCTCCGGTCAGGAATCAAGACATCGCCGCTGTATTCCTGGGACGGGGCCGTTTCCGCCTCAAGCCGCCAGGATCGATTGAACAGGCACAAGTCCGGCGTTTCCTTGAAACCGATTCCATCGACAAAAGTTTTACCGCCGCCTATTTCAGATTCAGCGATGGCGACGCAGTCGACCCTGCCGACCAGCTCATCTTCGAAAAGCAGGACATCCCGAATTCAGTCGAAAGCTTGCACCGGAAGATGGATGAATTTTTGCTCAAGGAAAGGGGCGCCAATCTGGCCAGCATGCAACTGGGCAACCTGCAAAACCCCGGCTCCGGCAACTTTTTCTTTGCGGCGTTTGAACACACAGAAGAGAGCTTCAACTTCCCGAGTTATTTCATCCTGACAATCGACCAGCAAGCGCAGGAGGACATTGGTGTCTTTCAAGCCTATCCGCACCGGCCGGGCAAGCCATTTTACACACTGTGCTCCTACCCTGCCGCAACCTACCTGACGAAAGAACTTCGATACAAAACGCCACTGACAGATGATGCGGGTTCCGCAATCCGTATAGACCACTACAACCTCGATGTTGATCTGGAGCCAGGCGGCGACATCAGGTGCAGGGCCAGGCTGACCCTGCGGGTTAACGGTGACAGCCTGAGCTTGCTGCCTTTCCGCCTGCTCAAAGAACTGGAAATCGACTCCGTGAAGAATGGCGCCGGAGACGCCCTGGCGTATGTTCAGGAAGAGGATGAGAGCGGTTTTTCTGTCCTGCTGGCACAACCAACGCAAGCGGGCAACAATCTATCTCTGAGCATATTCTATTCCGGCAGGCTGTTTGACAAACGCAACGGGCATTACCAGATCAAAAACAATATATTCTGGTATCCGCGCATTGGGTATTTGATGCCGGCAACATACGACGTAACCTATCGCAGCGCCCGTGATATGCAGGTTGTGTCTAATGGCCGGCGTGTCCGACAATGGCAGCAAAACAATCAGAACTGCTCGCAATGGCTCGAACAGCACCCAACGGATGCCTTTGCATTCGCATTTGGCCGGTTTGACTCCACGCAATTCACGTTTCGGGATTCGCTGCCTGTGGTAGTCTATTCTACCAAATCCAGCTCATCCAGGGCGCGCAAAAACATCGGCGAGGACGTGATCAGCAGCCTTTATTTCTTTGAACGCATCCTGGGCCCGTATCCCTATCAAAAGCTCACCGTTGTGGAAACGCCGGGCCCCATCAGCAATGGCTTCGCCGGCATCCTGTTTCTGACCTCACTGACCTTTAGCAATGAAATTGAAGGCGTGATGGAATCTCTGCGCGGCCACGAAGTATCGCATCAGTGGTGGGGAAATCTCGTGGGCTGGCAAAGTTATCATGACCAGTGGCTGAGCGAGGCTTTCGCCGAGTACTCGGGCGCACTCATCAATCAGTTTTTGCTGGATGGCGACCAACGTTTCTTCCAGATGCTCGAAGGGTGGCAAAACGACCTTCTGAACAAAGGCCACATTGGCGTCAGTGTTGGCCTGCGCCGGTTCGGCTTTTCAAAGTCTGACCTGGCGCACAGCGATGGCATAGAGGCCGGCCCGATCTGGCTGGGCCAACGGCTGGGCACAAGATATCCGGTTGACTATTACATCAATGTCTATGTAAAGGGCGCTTATGTCGTACACATGCTGCGCACTATGCTACACGATTTTGAGACCGGCAGCGACCACCGCTTCTGGCAATTACTGGCGGACCTGGTCCAGACTCACAAAGGCAGAAAAATCACCACGGCAGATTTTAAACGCCTGACAGACAAGCATTTTGGCATGGATATGAGCTGGTTTTTTGACCAATGGATCTACGATACCGTCGTGCCCACCTACCTCTATTCTTATGAAATGGTACAAAACGATGGCCATTACGTTGTCCTCCGGATCGAGCAAAAGGATGCGCCGCCAGAATTCCGGGCAAAAATCCCGGTGACCGTGGTTTTCCAGCAAGACCGCAGGCAGACAACGCTGGTAGATATGAGCGGAGAAAGCAAATCCTTCAAGCTGGGCCCTTTCCCCAACAACCCCATAGGTCTGCATTTCAATGACTTCTACGGTGTGCTGGCGCGTGTAAGATCAAAGTGAAGGCCACCTAAGCCCGACTTATTCATAAAAATTCGCTTCGCGCGAAGAAAGTCTCCGCTCAACAACCCGTGTTTGTTTAGGCCTTGCCACAAGATTAAGCGAGATCTGTGAATTTTTCAGGATAGATTTGCTCCTGCACGATTAATCTTGCTTCTCCCTATCCCTCAATTTCGGTTTGACTTTTTTGCCGTTGATCCGTATTATCCCAACAAATTCTAACATCTAAGCGGAAATCGGAAATGAAGCCTCTTTTGATATATCTTGTTATGGTTTGTCTGAGCGCAGTGGCACTGGCGTGCACCGCCTCAAACAATGATGAAACGAAGGGTTCAGAACAGCGCGTCGTGGTTTATTCCCC
>CAZVSL010000307.1:0-7580 GCA_964629935.1 uncultured Calditrichaceae bacterium
CAATATGGACCACGCGTCCATGCTGACTGATTTCTGGTTCATCGTGGAAGCGGTTACCGTCGAAATAATTCAGGCCGCCGTAATTGCCAATCCATAATTTGCCGGAGCGGTCTTCAAAAAGAGATACCACATAGTCATGATTCAGTCCATCTTTGGTGGTAAAGGTTTGCCAGCGTTTACCATCAAACCGACTCAATCCGCGGGATGTGGCGGCCCACAACGCGCCATCCCGTTTGCGCAAGACGAATCGAACGATGTCGGAGCCGAGGCCATCGGCCGCGGTGTAGTTGGTAAAGGCGAGTCCCAGAAATTTGGCGACGCCACCGAGACCACCAAACCAGGCCATGCCTTCGTGGTCCACCACGATGGTACGGACATCGTTGAGCGGTAGGCCTTTAGCGGAAGAGATGAACTTAACTTTATCTTCCTCGATAGCGGCAACGCCGGTTTCGGTTCCGACCCAGAGCACCCCGCGTGGGTCCGGGAAAACGGCCTTCACAGGCAACCCTTGCAGGCCATCGCCGGCGCCATATTGGGCAACCAGTTCATTTCCGCGGTAGGCCCGCACCTTGTCTTTTAAACCGACCCAAAGACGCTGTTGTTGATCTTCGGCCAGGGCATAAATCTTACTCTGCTGAAGCCCCTGGGTCGAAAAACGTAGAAAACGATTTTCCTCAAATAAAAAAGACCCTTCTCGGTTCCCGCCCATAGCCGACCTTTGTGGTCGATCAATAGCACCTCCACACCGGTTGCGGGTAAGCCGGAACTGTGGTCAAAATTGCGAAAGGTCGAATGGTCCCAAAAAGAAAGCCCCAGCGGGGTCCCGCACCAGATGTTTCCGGTGGCATCCACAGCCAGAGAAAGTACCCGGTTATCAGCCAGACCGTCGGTCGTGGTGAAATTCTTGAACCCGCGCCGGCGCCAATAGCTCAGCCCGCCGTTGGTGCCCACCCAGATTCTACCGCTATCGTCCTCAGCGATGGCATTGATCCAATCATTTGGCAAACCATCGGAGATACTGAAGATTTCAAACGAGTGCCCATCGTAGCGATTCAAGCCGGCTTCCGTGCCTATCCAGATATAGCCGTCGTGGTCCTGGAACAACACTTTGGCAACGAGTTGTGAGAGGCCGTCGTCGCCGGTATAGTTGTCGAAATAGTAGTGCTGCCCACGGCCAGGGGAAGTGAGCACTAAAGCAAACAGCATAAACAAGTACGGTGTGAGCAGGTATGTGGTATGCCTCACTGATTCCGTTACCATTTTAGTCACACTCATGCCGACTTAGTTGAGTCTCTTGTAGCGGTTTCATAATTAGGACGGGCAAACTTCACTTTATCCGGTTAACATAAAATTTATCGGAAACACCAGCAAGGTCTTGAGATAACGTTTTCTAACGCCGTCATCTTAACTGTGGGCAAGGGTGCCTGCGCTACCTAACGCAGAGGAAAATACTTTGCGGATTCTTTGCGTCTCAGGAGGGCCTTCTGCGGGATGAAATCATTCTTTCCTGTTTGGTTCAGGCTTGCCCCGTTGGATAGCTTATCCCACGGGGCTCGTCCGGGCCAGGGCAATACAATTCACCCCTTGAGATAAAAATAGACAAACCAGTTTGGCAAACTGCACCCCTTTCCGGGTTAAATTTGTTCGAAACTCGATCAGTTTTTTGGGGTTGTTTGCTTCTGCGGCAATCATCTCTTTGAGCTTCGATTTCGCGGGTGCGCGTCCCGAGGCTTTTACTTTATTATTGATCACCAGCGCCGGCGTGGCCACCAGGCCAAACTCGCCGATGCGATTGAGATCACGCACGTGCTCGACGTCCGCCGCCAGATCCAGTTGGCTGAGTTTTTGAACTTCTTCGAAAATCTCATTCAAGCCCAGCAGGCCCACCTTGCCGCCGCCAACATTGAGTTGAGTCACTTCGCCGGGCATTTTTGCAACTCCGTATAAAGACCAGACCCTGATCTTTTCGAAACAGATCAGGGTCCGGGTTAGGGTCTTTCAAAACACTACTTCACCAAAGCCATCTTACGAGTAGCTATAAATTGGCCGGCCTGCAGTTTCGCGAAATAGATGCCGCTGGCCACCTGCTGGTCAGAGTTATCCCGGCCATTCCAGGTTATGGTATGGACTCCGGGCGAGTAGGCTTGTTGCACCGCCAAGGTCCGGATCACACGACCCTGAAGATCATAGATTGTCAAATCCACCTGCTCCATAACCGGTAGTGAAAACTGAATCGTGGTTGATGGATTGAACGGATTCGGGTAATTTTGCATGAGAGCGAACTGAGTCGGCAAGACTCCGTCGGGTTCATCAACGCTTGTCGTCGTAACGGTGAATCCCAATTTCTTCATGGTTGTGGTATCGAGCGGCTCGGCATAGAACAGGTGACTGTTATCCGTTTCTGATTTCAGATAAGACCAGGCGCTCGGGTCGCTTGGGAAAACCGTTGGGTCGCCGCCGTAACTTGCAAAATCGAACTTCAGCGAAGTTTTCCAATCCGCAGGAATCGGCACCACGCCGGAAGGACCGGCAATTTTCTTCGTGGTCTCGTTCCAGGTTGTCATGGTGATGGAACCTGTGCTGTTGTATTCTGCAATTGCGGCGTTTGAGGCGCCCATGTTGTAATGGCAATCCGCACACGTTGTCGCATTTTTTGAAATGGCATGCGAGTGGTATGACGAGATAATATAGTTTGTTTTGCCATCATACGTGTGCGTCATAAAGCCGCCGAGACGAACCTCATTATCCTTCTTGACGAGCAAGCGATAATCCTTGATCTGGTTTATCGCCCGGTTCTTGCCCGATGCCACCAGGGACTCGAAATGGCAGCTTGCACAAGTTAGAACCGAGGCGGCATGGCAGGCAGCGCAATCCACCGTACCGCTGTGTAGGTCATGCGACGTATTGCTGGCCAGTTCGGTATGGCAGTCTTCGCATTCGACCTTAATCGCGCCTTCTTCCTTTAATGAAGCATACGCCACGCCGTCATCCCCATGTACTTCCTCTTTCGAGTGGCAGGAGGTGCAGGTCAGCCCGGCGCTTTGGTGCACATCTACACCAGGGTATGCATTCCGTTCGTATTTCTGGCGGTTGTGACAGTTCAGGCAGGTTTCTTCGGCTACCGTTGTGCCGGCTGCAAAATCGTGGCAATCGTTACAGCTTGGCTCATAGGTCGCCGAATCGATCGGATCGCCATTGGGGTAAGTCCCGGTGGTTGCATGGCAATTCTTGCAGGTTAAATCTGACATGGGTATGCCGGTAATGGTTTCCATCCCGCCGTTTTCCGCTCTATACGCAGTGTTCTTTCCTTCGCGGGTGTAGTGCAGGCTGGTGCTGATGTTGCTTTGGGCCGCCAACATGGTTGCGCCAAAAAGCAAAACCAACATAGTTAGCAAATATGGTCGGTTCATTTCAGAACTCCTTTAGGTAAATTCTTCATCATTGAATAGCTTTATCGCTTTTCAATTCATCAAAATTCATTCTTTTGGTTTTGGGATATATCACCTCCTTTCAAAAATAAAATACAAGCTCGGTAACAACAGCAGCGTTACGGCTAAGGAAAAAAACAACCCGCCGATCACCGCCACGGCCATGGGCTGCAGCATATCGCCGCCTTCGCCCCAGTTGATGGCCAGTGGCAGCAGGCCGAGGATTGTCGTAGCTTGCGTCATCAAAATCGGGCGCACCCGTAACGGCGCGGCTTCAAGAATGGCCTGCCGCAGCGCCAATCCCTTTTGGCGATATTCATTGATGAATGAAATCAGCACCACGCCCTGAGTGGCAATGCCGCCGGTCATGATGATCACACCGATAAGCACGGTCGCGCCGGCCGGAAACCCGGTGAGGAGCAGCGCCGCCGTCACGCCCACGAAAGCGAAGGGCACGCCCAGCAAAATGAGCAGCGGTTGTTTGAATGAGTTGAATTGAATCGCTAAAATTACATAGGCGAAGAACAGGGCGAACAATATGATTTGCAGCATCACATTCTGGCTTTCCTGCATCAGATACACCTGCCCGCCTAATTCAAAGGAATAGCCTTCCGGCAGCGGGAAATCCGCCAGCGCATTTTGCACCGCCGCAGCCATGTCGCCGACGCTGGCGCCGCGGCTCACATCGCTGGAGACCACGATCTGCTTGATTTGATTTTCACGCACGATCTCCACCGGCCCGAGCCGCGGCACGACCTGCGCCACGGTGCGCAGCGGAATTTTCAACCCGTTTGTGGCATCGACGTAAAGATTTTCTACATCCTGCCGCGAGCGAATACTGTGCTCCGGTACCATCACCCGGATGTCGTACAGTTCGCCGGCGTCGCGAAACTCCGAAGCCACGGCGCCGTCGATGAGCGTCTTCACGGAGGCGGAAAGCGATTGCGTGGAAACTCCCAAATCCGCCAATCGCAGCCGGTTCACCTGCACCTGGTATTCCGGCTTGGTGATCTGAGTACCAACGCGCACGTTGGTAAGCCCGGAAATGTTTTGCATGCGGCCGGCCACCTGCTGCGCCATCTCATTCAGCTCGGTCAAATCAAAGCCGCGTACTTTGATTTCCACGTCGGATTCGCCGGTCTTGCGGATGCCTTTCATCTTCTGTTCGGTCACCACCAGCCTGGCGCCGGGCTGCAGGAATTTCATCACTTGCGGTTTGATTTTCTCCACGTATTCAGCCGTTGAGAACGGACGCTGACTTTTCGGCGCCAGCTCGATATCGATTTGACCTTCATTGGAAATTTCGTAGGTCACCAGTCCCCACACCTTGCCGCCGGAAAGGGTGAAGTATTTGTCCACATAAGGATCATCTTTCACCACTGTTTCCAGGCGCGCCAGCAGACTGTCGGTGCGCGCCACCGCCGTGCCGCTGGGCAAAATCATTTTAATCATCACGCGGCCGTCGTCCGGTTTCGGCAAAAACTCGCTGCCGATGAAACGGAGCAAATAAACGCTGCCCGCCAACAGAAGCACAAATCCACCCACCACCAGCCAGCGCAAGCGGAGCAGACGTTCGAGAATCGCCCGATAAAGATCATTAACGCGCAAGATCAGCCGGTCGAAGGCGCCGAGTTTTTTCTCACCTTTTTCGGGCGTGATCACGAGGTAGTGGGTGAGCATGGGCGTCACCGTCAGCGCCACCAGCAGAGAGACGATGACGATACCGGCGATGGTAAGAATCAATTCCCGGAACAGCAGCGAGGTGAGCCCGGGAATGAGCAGAAACGGCAGGAACAGCGCCAAAAACGTGAAAGTAGAGGCCAGTACTGCCAGCGCCACTTCGGTGGTTGCCGTTACCGCCAACAGAGATTGGGAAGCCTTGCCGGTGGTTCGGGACGCCGTCTTCTGCCTGGTGATGTTTTCGATGACGACGATGGAATTATCCAGCACCACGCCCATCGCCACTACCAGTCCGCCGAGGGAAAAGATATTGATGGAAAATCCGCCTAATTGCATCAGGAAAAAATTGAACAGAATGGTGACGGGCAGGGCGATGAGCATCACCAGCACCTGCCGCCAGTGGCCGAGGAACAGATAGATGACCAAAATCACCAGCAGTACCGCAACGATGGCGGAATCGCGCACGCCGGCGATGGCGCCTTTGATGTAATCCGCCTGATTCTCCACCGTGTTGAATTGAATGTCCGGCGGTGCGGTATCCGCGAGTTTGGCGATGAGGGCATTGACCGCTTCGGCGACTTCCACGGTGTTGGCATCAGCCTGCTTGAGAATATTCACTTTGATGGCGGGCTGACCGTTGAAGCGGGTGACGACGCGCTGATCTTCGTGGCCGTCAGCCACCGCGGCCAGCTCTTTCAGGCGCACCATGGCCTTGCCGTTGCTGGCGACGATGACGCTGCGGATGTCGTCGAGATTGTGGAACTCGGCGGTGGTGCGCACGATGAACTCGCGGCTGCCTTCGGTGACGCGCCCGGCGAGCCGCTCGATGTTTTCTTCCTGCAACCGCCGGATGACCTGGTTCAACGTAAGATCATAGGCTGCCAGTCGTTGGGCATTGAGATGCACGCGAATTTCGCGGCGCAATCCGCCCACGATTTCGGTGCCGGCGACGCCCTTCACCGCCAGAAACTGGTCCTGGAGCACGTTTTCCACCCAGGTGGTCAGCCGGGTCAGGTCGCGGCCTTCGGAGGTGACGATGAGCTGCACCACCGGCAATTGCGAGGGATCGGCTTTCATCATTACCGGCGGATCGACGTCGGGCGGCAGCCGGCGCGTCGCCAATCCCATTTTTGCCACCACATCCTGGTAGGCCACGTCCACATCGACGCCATATTCAAAATTGACCAGCAGGGTGTACAAGCCTTCGATGGAGGAGGATTCCAGGTAATCGAGATCGTCCACCGTACTCATCACCCGCTCGATGGGATCGGCGATGTTGTCGTTGATCTCTTCGGGCGTGGCGCCGCGCCAATAGACATAGACCTTGATCATCGGGTAGGTGATTTCGAGCAGGAAATCCGTGGGCATGCGGCTGAAGCCGAAGAAGCCGAGCAGCAGCGCTGTGGCCATCAGCACCAGCGTGGCCACCGGGCGACGGATGGCGGTGTCAGTGAGTTTCATAAGCACTCCTGCCAATATGCAGGGTTAAAACAAAATCATTTCTTTTCATAATTCTCGGTTCTCGATTAATAAAGGCAAAACAATTTTGGGCAAAACGATTGAAGCAATTATTTTGACTTCAACGCGGATGAAAAATTTGATATGGCAGAATGATTGAACGGCAGAATAATTGTTTCTTTTGATTTGGAATCATTTTTAGAAATCATTCTGCCGAATAATTATTCTGCCAATTGGCTTTAGTCATTTTGCCATCAAATAATTTTGCCGCATAAATCATAAAGCGGACGAGCCGCAACTCCAAGAGGTTTTTGAAAAGGATAAAAGCAACCCAACGGACAGATGAAAAAGTTTTTATATCTGTTGGGTTTTTTCTATCATTGGCAGCCTTGCGGCGATTCCGCTTTCTTTTATTCAAGCCTATTCTCCGAGCAGGCGCAGCAGGTTGTCATGCGTCAAAAGGTTCTGGTCCGCCCCCGGCTCCAAAAACGGGCGGACGTCATTGCGTACGCGCTGCCATTCAACGGTCTCGAGCCGTTTGCGCACCGCCGCACGCCAGTTGTCTTCGGCCAATGGTTTTCCCGTCCGGCCAGTTTGTTGCAAGGCGTTGTTGAGCAAGGCCAGATTGGGGGCGGGCCAGTCAGGATCGCTGAGATACCACAGCAAATCGTAGAGATCGCGCCCTTTGAGATAGGAGCGTTGCAAAAAGGCGTGCAGCTTGCCTGCCAACAGCGAGGCGCGGTCGTGATGTTGAAGCTGCAATGTGACATGGCGGCGGACGAGGCTGGTGGCCAGCACGGCGCCGGCCGGCGGATTCGTGTCCACTTCGATTTTGACGGCAAGTACTTCGCTGCGATGGGGCGACAAGCCCAACTCATGAAGCAGTCCGGGGAAACGCACAAAAGCGCTGTGCACGGTTTTCTTGTCACTCACTTTCATTTCCACGTCATACGCCTCGGCGATCATTTCGTTTTTGATGGCTTGCAGGTAGGCGCGAAAATCGTAGCGGCTTTT
>CAZVSL010000308.1:0-7569 GCA_964629935.1 uncultured Calditrichaceae bacterium
GATCCCGGACTTTAGCTTTAACTTGTTCCCGGAAACAAGAACTTGACCGAATCGGGTGAACCAACTGTGAATGGTATTTATAGATCGTTTGTTTTCCTGTTGAAAGTGATGGCGTTGGCGCTGATAACGACGACAGCCTTCTCGCAGGAAGAGTCCGGCGCGGCGCAGGATTCAACCCAACAGAAGTTTGACGTCGACCAGCGCAAACAAGACGTGCAAATATTTTTGGACAAAGTAGAGATTCTGGGCCGCATCGAAAAGCCACAAACAGTCTTCATCGTTCCCGGGCAAGATCCAACTGTCGATGATGTCCAGATTGACCGCTCTTTTTTTCAGGAGATTTTCAGGCCCGTGGAGTGGGACCGCATCAAAAAAATCGTTGAAAAGCGCAAGAGTAAGAGGTGAATTGTCAAATCGGATGTCAATTGTCAATCGTCAATTGACAATTATGAATGGCGAGTTGTAAGAGTATGATGAGGGGCCACCCTGATATTGGGGATGACAAGAGCAAAACAACTGAAAGCGATTATTAGGATTTCCCGACAGAAATCCTATTTTTTTGGGTATTAATTCAGGAGGTAAGACTTTGGAGTACATCAATCTGGCGTTCAAGAATGGTGGTTTGTTTATGTATGTCATCCTGGCCACCCTGATTTTCGCCATCGCGATCATTGTTGAGAGATTTATCTACATCGCTGTCAAGAACCGGATCGACGCGCCGAAGTTTGTCAATCGTGTTGTCGAGCTCATCAAGAACGGCAGCGTTGCCAAAGCCATCGAGCTATGCCGCATGTCGCGGGCGGCGTTACCGGTTATCACGGAAGCCGGGCTGCGCGCGTACGGTAAGAGCCCGAAGGATATTCAGAGTGCTTTTGAGATCGCAGCCATGTCTGAGCTGCCAAAGCTGGAAAAACGGACGCACTATCTTTCCATGATCGCGAATGTGGCCACGCTGCTTGGACTACTGGGTACCATCATCGGTCTGATACAGTCATTTCAGGCGGTTGCAGGTGCAGACTCGTCTCAGAAAGCAGCTTTGCTTTCCGCAGGCATCTCCGTGGCCATGAACACCACGGCGTTCGGTTTGATCGTGGCTATCCCGTGCATGGTGTTTCATTCCTATATCCAGGCAAAGACGAGCACGATTATCGATGAAATCAATGAAAACGTAGCCCGCATTTACCAGTATATGGTCAATTCAAGGTCGTAGATCATGGATCTGAAGAAAGCGCTGGCGCGCGACAAAAGCCAGGAAAGCGACGATTTGAACATCACGCCGGTGATGAATATTTTTCTGATTCTGGTTCCCTTTCTGCTGCTGACCGCGGTTTTTGTGCGGATTTCAATTCTGGAGTTTTCTTTGCCGGGCAGCGAATCTGAAGCGCAGAGCGCCAATCAGCAGAACCCGGTCGTCACGGTTCTTTCCATAACAGAGCAAGGCTTTGAATTGCGCACCAAAGGCAAAAAGTTTCCTCAGATCGCGAAGGCCGACACAAGTTTCAATTTCGATGCCCTGATCGACAGGCTTCGGGAGGTAAAAAGTACGCACCAGGAGACGGAAGATATTATTATCGCGCCGAGCGCCGCTATCAAGTATGATACCATCATCAAGGTGATGGATTGTTGTCGGGAGAACGGCTTTCCAAACATATCGATATCTGGATAGTGCATGTATCTTAACTTAAATAAAGACGAAGAAGACAGGGCGTTTGTCATCAAGCCGCGCCGGAACAAGTCTATCAGTTCATTCACCTTGCGCCTGACGCCAATGATCGACATGTTTACGATCTTGCTGGTTTTCTTGCTCAAAAGCTTTTCGGTCGAGGGCGAGATCATGAGCGTTGCCAAAGATTTGCAGCTTCCGGAATCGACGGCGCAAACGCCGCCCAAAGCCAGCCCTATTCTGGTGGTAACCAATGACTGGATCATCCTTGACGGCAACCCGGTGCAAAGAGTGGAAACTGTGATGAGCCGGCAACAGACGTTGATTCCGCCGCTGCAGAGACAGTTGGCTCATATTCGTGACTTTTCGACAAACCTGGGGGCGCTTGATAACAAAATGGCTTTCAAAGGTAACATCACGATTCAGGGCGACCGTGAAATTCCGTTTGCGCTCCTGAAAAAGATCATGTTTACCTGCGGCCAGGAGGGCTTCAACAACATGCTGCTCGCTGTAAATCAGACGGATGAGATTTAGCCCAACATGGCCAAATTCGAGACACAACTTCTTCTAAAAATAGAGCAGGGCGGCAATGTTGTACACCGTTCCCTTTCTACCAAAGATAGCCTGAGCGTCGGTCAGCACCTGCAGAATGATGTCATCATCCACGACGGGCAATTTCCGAAAAAGCATGTGCTGTTTGCGGGCAGCGGAAAGCATTTCCGCCTCAATCTGCTAGGCTACATGAACGGCGAAGTCATCGCCGGCGATGACGCGAAATTGAATTTCCACGACATGATCGCCCATGACCTGTTGCAGCGCAAGGGCAATGCCTTCATTTATACGATCACCGCCGGCAAACGGGGGAGGCTTTTGCTAGGTGACGCCCGGATCACCTTTCAATGCCGACGCGTGGAGGTGAAAGCTGCTGAGCACGTTTCGCAGCCGAAATTCATCGGCTATTCCTGGACCTATGCCACGCTGCGGCAAATGCGCAATGACCTGCCCTTCAAAGCAATCTTGCTGTTGCTGGTCGCCGTGCACGTGTTTTTGCTGAATTATATGAGTGGTCTGCCAACGGAGTTTACGACTTCGGCAAATGCCAATCAGGTGCCGGAAAGACTGGCCAGAATTATTGTGCGTAATCCCGAGCCGGCGGCTGCACCCGCAGCACGCGGCGTCGCTGTTGGCAGTGAAGAAGAGACAAGCTCCGGCGAGAAAGAGCGCGCCGAAAAATCCGGTGAAGAGCGCGGCGGCTCGACCAAACCGGAAAATATGGGCTTGCTCGGTCTGCTGACGGGAACGGGCAGCAGCAAGTCAAACGAACTGGCTGATTTCTTGCTTGACAAAGGTCTGGCGCGCGAGTTGGATGAAGTGATGTCAGCGACGGATTTGGCTCTTGGGCAGGGTAACGGCAGCAGCAGCGGCGACTCCGACAATCTCGATGATCTGTTTTCCGCAAGCCAGGCCGGCGGCGGCATCGATGACTTGCTCGGGGAGATCGGAGATATCGAAAGCGTCGCGCTGGGCGAAAAAGGTCAGATAGAGGTCGATCGCATCGGCGGCATGAGCGGCAGCCAGTCTGCTCTTGGCAAGCGTTCGGAGGAATCTGTGCGCTCGGTGATGTTATCCTACACTGGCAGGCTGACTTATATCTATAACAAATATCTGAAGCGCGAAGCCAATCTCAGCGGCAAGATGGTCGTGGAAGTCGAGATCGCAGCGGACGGCACGGTCGCAAATGTCGAGCTGGTAAGCTCAACCATAGGTAACGCCGAGTTTGAGCGCGAAGTTCTGAATTTGGTGCGCCGCTGGAAGTACCCCGCCATAGACAGCGGCACGGTCACGGTGACCTATCCGTTATTTTTTAATAAGATGGGGTGATTTTGGGTATAAGGTATAGGGTATAAGATTGAAGCCCTAAATTCGAATAGCGAAACTCGAAACGACACCAAAACTCAAAATTCGGATGTTCAAAACAATCTCCGTTAGTAAGGAAAGAAAAAACGAAAAAGCTGATAGGGTCGTTCTTGGAATTTCGAACATTGGATATTGTGATTTGGAGCTTTAACCAGTCAGCTCCCAGGCGCTAATCCGCCACGCGTCTGCCTACTTCCTCCAGAATCCCCTCCAGCCACTCTGTATCCTCATACATATCAAAATTATCCGTATCCACAACCAGGACCTGCCATTTATCCAGGATGCTTTTGACCCAGTGGTCATAGGAAATGTTGAGTCTGGCCAGATATTCGGGATCGACGGAGCGTTCGTAATCGCGCCCGCGTTTTCGAATGCGGCTTATGAGCGTCCAGGTGGAAGCCTTGAGGTAGATGACAATATCCGGACTCTTGAGCGATTGCACCATGGCTTCGTATAGCGCCTGGTACGAGCGGTAATCCCGCTCAGGCATAAATTCGCGTTCATACAGATTGCGGGCAAAGATCTCGGCGTCTTCGTAGATGGTTCTGTCCTGAATACATACGGTATTTTTCTTTTGGATGGCCAGATGGTCTTTGAAGCGTTGCGTGAGAAAGAAAATCTGAGAATGGAAAGCCCAGCGCTGCATGTCGTGATAGAAATCCGCCAGATATGGATTGAGGGCCTGCGGTTCGTAGTAAGTTTCCCAGCCGAACCGTTGGTTCATCAGCTCTGTCAGGGTGGTTTTGCCCACACCCATATTCCCGGCCACAGCGATGAACTTGGATTTCGACAAGCAGATCTCCTTTTCGGACAGAGGTTTTTGGGTTTGCATGAACGGAGCAAAATTGATCAATTCGCAAGTAAAATGCAAGCGATTTAACCGCACTTTCTTCGGTTGCGAATGCAAACCATTTTCTTTACTTTTTGTCTAATTCTTCAGAGCGCACATGAATAGCGAAGAGCAGGCAATTATCAAAGAGGCTCAGCGGGGCAACGTAATGGCTTTTGAAACGCTGATAAAGCGGTACGACCGCCAGGTATTGCAGCTAGCCCTGAGCATGGTTAGCAATGCCGAGGATGCGCAGGATATCTACCAGGAAGTGTTCGTTCGCGTGTACAAGAATCTCCGGCGATTTCAGTTCAAGAGCGAGTTCTCCACCTGGTTATACCGAGTGGTCGTCAACTACTGCATTAATTATCAGAAGAAACGTAAGCGCCAGCGCCTCTTTTCGCTGGAGCAGATGGACGCCGGAAAAGGCGAGAACAGCTACAAAGCACAATTGCCCGGCTCAGAGCGCGATCCGGAAGCGCATGTTTTGAACACCGAGCTCTCCGGCAAGATCGATGCGGCGATAGAACAACTGTCAGCAAAACAGCAGATGGTTTTTGTGCTGCGTCACTATCACGGTTACAAGTTGAAAGATATAGCGGAAATGATGGGATGTTCGCTCGGTACGGTCAAGAATTATCTGTTCCGGGCAACCCGTCGCATGCAAGAGTTGCTGAATGAGTATTCGATTAGGTAAGGATGAGGTTATGAAACTGCCAAAGGACTTGGAACAAGCAATTGTACTCTATCTGTATGATGAACTCAGTCCGGCAGAGCGCGAAGAGCTTGAAACGCACCTCCGGTTCAACGAAGAGAGCAGGCGACGATTGCAAGAGCTGCGCCAGGTGCACGGTCTGCTCGATCAGCGTCGTCAGCCCGAGGTCTCTGGTGTCTTGCTAAATGCTGCACGCAGCAGACTGCGAGAAAGGCTGCGTCAACAACGCCGAGAGGCGACCGGAGAATCGTGGTGGCAGAGGTTTGCTGCAGCTCGGCATGCTCCCTGGCTGCGCCTGGCTGTTGGCGCCGCCGCCTGCGTGCTGTTTGGCATTCTGATAGGCCGGTTTGCTCTGTCAGCAGATGAAAAGAGGCCGGATTTCTCTGACCGAATCGTCCATGCTGACGGCAGGGGATTCGTCTCCGATATCGATCTCATCCAATATGACCCCGGCAGCGGCATGGTTACGATTCATTATAAGAAAGTGCAGGATGTGGCGTTGCAAGGCAAAATCGAGGATGAAGAAATTCGTAACATGCTGAGCTATGCCATTCGTACGGAAGACCATCCCGGCCGGCGCCTGACAGCCGTCAAGGCGGTGGCGCACGCCACTTCATCAGATGTTGAGCTGGAAAAGGCGCTCATCGAGGCAATGGAGCATGACGAGATCGATGGCGTGCGTCTGAAAGCTGCCAGGGTGCTGAAGGCCATGCCGATGAACGACCGCATCAAGCGTGCGTTTGTGCGAGCGCTGCTCAAGGACCCTAATTCGGCAATTCGCATCGAGGCGCTCGACGCCCTGAGCCAGATCAGCAGCGACGATGTCAGGCCGATTTTGCAGAACGCTGCTGAGGATGATGAAAACGACTTTGTCAGGCTAAAAGCATCCAGGACTCTGGAAAGAACACAGAACCCTACGCTCCCTGACTCGAATAGAGATCTGTGATAAAGCAGATAGGAAAAGGAGACAAAATAATGCTGAAACACATCCGGTTCGTCGGATTATTACTCGTGGCTCTTACCTTCTGGGCTCAGAACCCTTACTTGCAGGCACAACAACTGCAAAAATCAGGGAGATACTACATCGCCGAGATTGCGAAGTCGTTTGAAGTCGATGACAGCGGCAGCCTGCGCATATTTGAAATTCGCGGGGATGTCTTGGTCTCTTCCTGGGATAAGCAGGAAGTGTTCGTCAAGGAAGTAAAGAAAATGGATGTCTTTACCCGTGAGGAAGCGGAGACGATTCTGAAACGCTCGAAATCCAGCTACATCCAGACCGGCAACAATATTGAAATTGGCGGCGAGTATTATCGACGCGATTGGATTCGGAGTGACTTCGATGTGCGCGTGCCGCGCTCTTTCAGCGTCAACATCGATACCAGAGGCGGCGAGATTACAGTAAGCGACGTGGCCGGTCGCGCTGAAGTGCGCACCTCTGGCGGCGAAATAATTTTGACAAATCTGGGCGCAGAAGTCAATGCGCAGACTTCTGGCGGTGACATCCGGGTCACCAATTCCAGAAAAGAGGTTGCCCTGAAAACCTCGGGCGGCGATTTGATCCTGCGTGACATCGGTGGTCCGCTGACGGCCAAAACCTCCGGCGGAGATATCGAGGTATCAAACGCAATTGGGACTGTCATGGTCCATACTTCGGGCGGCTCCATTGCCATCGAGAATGTTGAGGGTGACCTTGAGGCGCGCACCTCCGGCGGTGATATTGAGGTTGCCAATACCAGAGGCGATGTGGAGGTTCACACCTCTGGCGGCGATATTGAATTTCACGATATCGGCGGTGCATTGGATGCCTCGACTTCCGGCGGCGACATTGAAGGAAGGATGGTGGTTGGCAACGCACGGGTGTCGACGGCCGGCGGCGACATCGAAGTGCTGGACCTGCAAGGCGGCATCGAGGGCAAGACCGCCGGCGGCGACATCGAGGTGGAGATGACGCTGAAAGATTTCAGCAAGCCGCATGGCGTGAGTTTGCGTACCGCTGGCGGCGAGATCAGCCTGACGATCCCTGATGGGCTGCCCGCCCGCATCCGCGCAGAGATTGAAGTCTCTGACCGCTGGGAATCTTACGATATTTATTCGGACTTTCCACTCACGAGCTCATTGGCAGGCCAAGAGGCGCAACGCCGCGGCCGCCGCTACATCACGAGTCAGGGTGAGATAAACGGCGGCGGCGATTTGATTGAGCTGTACACCAGCAATGGCAATATTTATATTAAGAAGCTGGTGAGGTGATATCACCCCTCTACGGCGTCTTCATATCATCCAGCGTCGAGACTGGAAGAACTCGATTTCCAGGTCATTTTGCTATAGGTTCTGTATAGAAAACCCTCACCACCGGCCGCTTGAATTCCGGAGCGGGTACAATTCTGTCATTGGTAAGTGGTTTCGTGGCCAGTTCGCGATGTGAAATCAGCACCACGCCGCTGTTCT
>CAZVSL010000309.1:0-1524 GCA_964629935.1 uncultured Calditrichaceae bacterium
GAAGCAAAGAGCACCACAAGAAACAGAGTTTCAAAGAAGAGTTGCTTGATTGCAACAAAATGGTTACATAGAAGAGATATCGCCAGGCTGACCATCGTCCTTATCATTGATTAATACTCGAGTTTGCTAATTTGCTCATCATACCGCCATGTCCCAATCACTCGATATCTTTCAGATACTTCTGTTGGTAGGAGCGGCCCATGCGCTGCTGCTGGCGCTGACTTTGTTTAACATTCAACGTGGCAACCGGCTGGCGAACCGCATCTTTGCGGCTATTTTGCTGGTGTTCGCATTTACCATGGTGTCGGATGTAATCTCGTCTACTGATTACCTGCTGAGACATCCGCACTTTTCCAAGATACAAGCTCCGTTGGCATTTCTCCTGGCGCCGCTGTTCTATCTCTACGTCAGGGCAATGACCGAGCCTGGTTTTCGGATGCAGAAAGCACATTTGCTGCATTTTGTGCCGGCGACGCTCTGCGTTCTTGGGCTTATGCCTTATTATCTGCAATCCGCCTCCGCCAAAACTGCGCATATCCTGAGGGACCAGCAAGAATTTTGCACGCACTGCTTCTTGCTGCACTGGGCCGTCGTCATTCAGATTTTCGTGTACATCGTCATCATTGCCCGCGTGCTGATGCGTTACCGCAAGCGTATCCGCAACACATTTTCATCGCTCGAGCAGGTCAATCTGGATTGGTTGCGAAATCTTCTGATTGCGGTGTTCGTAACTTGGTGTGCTTCAATCATCGTACGGTTTTTGGTGGATTCGCACAAAGCGGCAACGCTGAGCTGGCTCATCGTTGCCGTCAATATTTTTCTGATTGGCTATTTGGGTTTACGCCGACCGGAAATCTTTGCAGGTGAAATTACAACCGCGCCTGCCAGAGCAGGCGACAAAAAGTACAAGAAGTCGACCCTGACGCCGGAAAAAGCAGAGCTGTATCTGCAGCGGCTCCAGGACCTCATGCAACATGAAAAACCCTTTCTCGACAGCGATTTGACCCTGCCTATGCTTGCGAAGAAGCTCGCTATGTCGCCGCACCATCTGTCACAGATTATCAACGAAAGACTGGAGCAGAATTTCTTTGAATTTATCAACAGCCATCGGGTTGCGGAGGCCAAAAACAAGATCGCTGACCCCTCCTATAAGAACACCAACCTGGCGGAAATCGGCTTTGAAGTCGGCTTTAATTCGATTTCATCATTCAACGCCGTATTCAAACGCCTGACCGGCATGCCGCCCTCCCGTTTTCGAGAAAGCGTCGACCGCAACTGCATGTCGTAAATCACGGTCCGGTTCACGCTGCACTTGCTACTCTCCTGCTCTGCGCTTCCGATTTGCTGCTACTGGTTCTGGACTTCCGATCTTCCAATCCGTTAAACCTGTATGCCAACCTTATAAGTTCGGTATACTTTCGCCTGCAGGTTTCGTTTATTGGCTCAAATCGCGAGTCGAAAACTCAATCGGAGGAAATAAGATGAAAGCGCTGAAAAACATACTGAAGCCGGCGGCCTGGCTCT
>CAZVSL010000309.1:1534-7569 GCA_964629935.1 uncultured Calditrichaceae bacterium
CATCGAGATCGTCTATATGATCAGCCCGTTTGCCCTGTACTACTATTCCCTCTATGGACCGAGCCTGAATTTTCTGCACGAGCAGCCGGCGACGGCATGGCTGAGCGGTTTTTTCCTGCCGCACTATGTCAAGACCTCATCGCTGGTGTTGAACACGTACGACACACTTGGGTGGGTTCTTGTCCTTGCCGGGCTGGCGTTCTTCCTTGTAGGCGCGGCGCATATCTACTATCACAAGTTCACCCGCAAGGGCGCCGTCACTTCCGGTCTGTATAAATTTGTTCGGCATCCGCAGTATGTTGCCTTTGCTGTCATGGGTTTCGGCTTGCTGTTGGCGTGGCCGCGCTTCACCGTGCTCATCATCTATGTCACCATGCTGTTCGTCTATTACTGGCTTGCGAAATATGAGGAAAAAGAGTGCGAGCAGAAATTCGGCGAAAGCTACCGCCAATACCAGCAGCAGACATCAATGTTCCTGGTGGACAAACTGTCTCTGTTCAGAAAGCTGCCCGGGCTGCCCCCCTCGGGGTTGAGCCGAATTGCCGGCTTTGCTCTTGTCTACACCGGCGTGCTCGGGACAGCGCTGCTGCTTGCTTTCTGGCTGCGGGATTATTCCATCTCACAGCTTGCCGTCGTGTATTCTGACAATTCCGTCACCATCGGCGCAGACACTATAGCGGAAAAACGATTGCAAAAAGCCCTCGAAATCGCGCGCCAGAATCCGGAAGTGCGATCGCATCTGGCGCAGGCGACGAATGGCGGAGCTGAGATCTATCTCAATTATGTTGTGCCGGCAACCTGGCACTTGCCGGACGTGCCCATGGAAGAAACGCCGAAGGGCATTCACGGGCATTATCAACCTGACGACTATGACCGCAGTCTGTACAAAGTCTTGCTGACCCGGGCGCGTACGTTTTCGAGTGAGCCGCTGGCAGCAGAGGCGATCATCAAGCAAACCTGTGGCCGCGAGCCGCTGGTGCTGGCCTATGTCGACCTGGAGGCGGGAGTGGTGACGAATGTAGAAACGCCGCCAGACCATGTGCGCTGGGGAGATATCCCGACCCCGCTGTTTTAAATCTGGCCACGGATGAACGCGGATTTTCATAGGTTGAAGAGCTTACCGAATGACTTTCTCTAAATATCCAGATATTGATTGTCATGATTTCAACAATCAGCGCTTCATCAGTGTAAATCAGTGGCTTATAAAAAACAAATTTCTGGATTTGTTTCAGACTAAAACGAGGAGTACGCAATCTTGAGAAAAACAACTTACGTCCTGGGCGTGCTGGCTGTACTTATTCTGATCGGTTGGTTTGCGCGTCGGGATCTCTATCAAATGGTGGTGTCTGAACATAGCGATAAACCGTTTCCTGAATTTGAACTACACCTGCTGAGCGGTGAGATAATTCAGTCGCGAGACCTCAAGGGCAAGGTGGTTGTGCTCGACTTCTGGGCGACCTGGTGTGGCGCATGCCTCAATGCCTTTCCGGAGTTTCAGCGGCTGGCGCACAGCCACCGAAGCGATCCGGAAGTCGCCTTTTTTGCTGTCAACACAGGACAGGGCGGCGACTCAATTGCAAAAGTGCGGTCCTTTGTAGCAAGTAAGGGCTACGAGTTCCCGGTAGCCTATGACGACAATTCCAGGTTGAGCGCCACTGTTGACATCGTCTACTATCCCACGGTGATCATTCTGGATCAGGATGGACGCCAGCGCTTTCGGCACATCGGCTATGCCAGCTCTCTGGAGAATTATAGCGAGCTGCTACGGCAAGAAATCGAGCGCCTGCGGCAACCTGGCGAGTGTTTGCCCTCTGAGATCATCAACCTTTATTTTGAGCCGCCGGGGATCGTAGCGCCGACAATGGCAAGCAAGGAGACATCCTTCACTTGTTTTCTGGGCTGGCAAGATGGCCTAACATTCAGGTGCATCAAGTTGTGAGCCGCCACACCACCAAACTGGTCCTGCTTCTTTGCCTGCTTTTCTTCTGTGACGTGGCGGCAGAACAAGACGACAAAGTCGAACAACTCATCCGCGCCGGTATGGACGCAGCCTATAACATGCGTTTCGCAGAAGCGGCAACGTTGTTTAACCAGGTAATAAAGCTCACGCCGCAGTCGCCGCGTGGCCATTTACTGCAAGCGGTGAACGCATTCTACCAGTTTCAATTGCACGAGACCGCACAAACGGCTGAGCGATTTCAGAAGCATTTGGGGCTCACGATTTCCCGGGCAAGGGAAAACCTGTCTCGTGAGCAGGACCGCTTGCAGGGCTGGCTATACCTTGGCACCGCCAACATGTACCGCGCAGCGTATCACGCCGAAAAAGGGGACTGGTTCAAAGCATATTTGTTTGGCAGAACCAGCATTGATTTCCTGAAAAAAGCAGTGCGCGCCGATCCCGAGACGTATGACGCCTATCTCGGTCTCGGCTTGTATCATTACTATGCTGCGGTCATGCCCGCTCTGTTGAAGACGGCCGGCGCCCTGTTGGGCATACGCGGCGACCGAGAAGCCGGCTTGCAGCAGCTTCAGATTGCAGCGCAAAATGGCCGATATACGCAGACCGAGGCGACGTTCTTCCTGGCTGAAATCTACCTTGAAATTGAAAAGGAGTACGATCGCGCCCTGGTTCTGGCCCGGGACTTGGTCGCCCGCTATCCTGAAAATGATGGTTTTCTGCTCTTCCTCGGAAGATGTTACCGGCAGAGAGGTAACCGCAAACAAGCCCTGCAAATTTTCGTCCAGGTGCGGGAGAGAACCGCCAGGCCGGTGTTTAAAGCGCTGGCGTCATATCATGCCGGCGTCACTCATTTTGACAATGAAAACTATGAAGCAGCAGCCGCAAGCTTGAAGCACGCGCGGTTCGTCGCGGAACAAACTGGCAAAACGCTAAATTGGTTGCAGGAGAAACTCCGTGCGAAACTGCAGCAATGTCAGGATATCATCGGGGAGCAAGACCAAATAATTGAGGAGTAATTCCTGACCAGAAAATTGATTCCTGAATTGAGCCGCGCAAGCCGGGACGCTTGCCCCGCCAGGGACGCTGTGAAAATAGCCCACCGATTCATCGGTGGGAAAAAAAGCCGCAACCAACAAAAGTCCCGTCAGGGACGGATGACGCCGCCGCCAAGCAAAATCGAAAACCAGAGCCCAAAGGCTGAAATTGGGACACGAAAGCTCAGGCGGGTAGTGATTCTGAGTAAGGTTAGATAAGCCGCTCATGATCTTGCAACGAAACAGCAGTGTCTGTGAACTCTTTCAGAATCATCTTATCCGAAGTAATAAGCGGAAGACCAAGGTCCTGAGCCAGGGCAACAAACTCGCAGTCATACGCGGAGCAGTGAGATTGTGCAGCAAGTCTCATCACTTTATCTGAGCTGACTTCATATTCATTACCGCGCATAAGGTTTTCAGCTTCATGCATAAGGGTTAAGGTTTTCCGGAGGGCAAAATGGCCTCTTCTCAAATAGAGTGCGAGAACGTTGCGAAACTCACTCTTCCAAAGAATTGCGGAAATCCATTCAGAATCTTTAAGAAGAAGAGTCCTGGCATTCTGCGTATTTGGACCAGGGATGAATAGATAGGAAATAACATTGGTGTCAACGACTATCAAAGACGCCCTTCCTCCTTAGCTTTCTTGATCATATCATCCGTTAATTGGGGTACATCTGTGTCTTTGTGAATGGCTTCAATTCGAGCCACGAGTTTTTCGGGATTAGTTTTTCTGGAAGATAAGCACTGCCGAAGCCTGTAGATTATCTCGCTATTGATACTACGCTCGTGTATTTTAGCGCTCTCCTTGATCTCCATATATAGATCATCAGGTATATTCTTCACAGTTATCGAGGCCATCTTCTATGAACTCCAAATTGGTTGCATATTAATACCGCATCGCAACTATCTTACTAAAATGAAAACTAAAACGCAAGCGAGAACAGAGGCTCCGCCTGGTTCTCAAACTCTGCCATAAGGCTGTTTGTTGAATTCCGCTGTTCCACGGCAGCCCCCGCACCACGCCAGACTAAGCCAGGCCAAGCGCAAACGGCGACGCTTGCCCCCAAAGGGACGGAACGAAAATAGCCCACCGATTCATCGGTAGGAAAAAAGCCGCCTCTCGAATTCCGCTCTAAGCGGATGCCCCGTCATCAGACGCAGCCAGCGATGCCGGCTCTGTTTCTGCCTCCGGAAACACGAGATTCAGCACAAATCCCGTCAAACCACCCACGACCAATCCCTGTCCGAACAAAGTCTTCGCCCATTGCGGGAATTGCTGTAACACATCCGGCCTGAACTCCACACCCAGCCCCAGACCGATAGACACCGCGATGATAACCATGTTGCGCCTGTTCATCGCCACATTTCGATGGATGATGGCAGCGCCGCTGGCAAAGATCATAGCAAACATGATGAGCCCGCCGCCGCCGATCACAGCCGGCGGGATGGAGGCTACCAGCATCCCTACTCTTGGAATAAATCCCAACAGCAACAGGAAGCCGCCGCCGATTGCTGCTACATGACGGCTGGCCACGCCCGTGAAATTTACCAGCCCAACGTTCTGCGAATAGGAGGTGTTGGGAAAAGCGCTGAACAGGGCCGCAATGCCGCTCATGACGCCATCGGCGATGAGGCCGCCCTTCATTTCCCGGCTGCTGGGCCGCCGCCCGATCGCCGCCACCGTGCCCGAGATGTCGCCGAGGGTCTCGAGCGCGCTCACCACATAGATAAACGCCATCATGATGATGGGGGCAGCATGAAATTCCAGCCCGAACCGCAGCGGCGTGGGCAGGCTGAACCAACCCAGCTCTGCCACTGCTGTCGGGCTGACCTTGCCCACAAATAAAGCCACGATGTAACCAACCAGAGCGCCGATGATCATGCTGGCATAACTCAGGAATCCGGTGGCAAATTGGTTCAACAGCAGGGTTACGATCAGGACCACTGCCGCAATGCCGAGATTTGTATAGGAGCCATAATCCGCAGCGCCGACGCCGCCAGCGGCGTAGTCCATACCAACCGGCGCCAGCGTCAATCCGATGAGCATGACCACGATGCCGGTGGCTAACGGCGGAAAGAAACGTCTGAATTTGTCATAGCTATAGCCGATAATCACTTCCATCACCGAAGCTGCCAGGCAAGCCCCGAGCGCGGTAGCAAGGTTATATTGATTGGCAATGCTAATGATGCCGGCCACAAACGCAAAGCTCGTGCCCATCACCATAGGTATGCGGGCGCCGACCGGGCCGATGGGATAGGCCTGAATTACGGTCGAGATGCCGGCAAAAATCAGAGCCATTTGCACCAAAAAACCTTTGTCCTGACCGTCCAGGCCAATGGCGTTGGCGATGATCAGCGGCACAGCAATGTTGCTGAGGAACATCGCCACCAGATGCTGCAAGCCAAGCGGAATCGCCTCACGCACCGGAGGCATATCGTCGATTTCATAGATAATGTGCGTCTTGCCGGCAGATGACTGTCGCTCCTCGGTCTCAATTTCGACTGGCAGGGACATGAGCTCGGCTCCCAAATAAAGTTCATTTCAAACACAGACAGCGCGCTGGCTTAAGAGGAACGTGTTTGCCTGAAAGGGCGCAAAGTCGGAAACTAAATAAATCACACCTGAGGCGCAAGCAGATTCCGCCCCAAACCCTTTCCCCCTATACCCTATACCTTATACCTTATACCTTATACCCGATTTCAAAATCCCGAACCCAAGAAACAGCTTGCACCTCTGCCGTTGATTGGCTTAATTCTACGAAATATGCAAATTGAAGAGAAAAAAATGCTAACAGATAACCTTGAGAAAATCACACTGCAAATGACCTCCAGCCTGGATTTGCGGCAGGTGCTGACCACCATTACACAGGGACTGGTGCAAGAGTTGGACGCTGCATTGGCCAGAATCTGGCTCGTCGGTCCCGGCGACCTGTGCGACCATTGTGTGCAAGCAGACCATTGCGAAAACCGCGAGCAGTGCCTGCACCTGCAAGCCAGCGCCGGGTTGCACACCACCACGGAGGATGACTTCAAACGCGTAC
>CAZVSL010000310.1:0-7537 GCA_964629935.1 uncultured Calditrichaceae bacterium
TCTCTTGCGCGCGGCGGCTCAAGCGTGAGGTCAGCATCAGCGCCGAGCGGAAAATAGAAAAAGCGGCCCATCAGTTCAAACCGGCCGGGAAGACCTATGCTGCCATGCAGAAAAGCCAGTCCAATTCTGCTTTCATCGATAAAAACAGGCAGCAGCTCCAAATCGTCGGGTACATTCGCAACCACACCGCGCAAACCAACATCGATACCGCCAACGCTGTGCAGCTTTGCCGTATGAAACAGGCCGCCGCCGACAAACGAATTGAAAAATTTCAGCACACCTTCTACCGCATCCCTGACCTCATCATTATTCTGGTACAGCTCGTTGCTGAATTTGAAATATTGTGCCTGCGTCGGTGAGAAAAACATAAAAACCAAAACCAATGCCAGAATTACCGTACCCATGTTAGCTTTCATGGATTTCCTCCTGAGTTGATAAAATTGGGCAGAAGCGCCTTGATTCGCTTGCGTTCTTCCGATAAAAGTTGGTCAGGACGAAGCGCGATACCAAACACCTCCTCAAAACCGGAAGGGAGATGCGCTGCAACTTCATGGAAGCTGACCTTGCGTCTGAGTGCACGTTCGATAGAAATTGTTTTCTCTTCAAGCCCGGATTGTGTTTTTGTGATGATCTCGTCTCCGGAAGCAGCGCCTGAGACCTCAGAAGCTGGCGTCGATACCCTGGCCGGCACAACCAGATACTTTGCCAGCGCCAGATGTTCATCGCCAAGTATGATAGAACCATGCTGCAATAAACCATTCTTAAATCTGCGCTGGGCGCTGCCGATCAGTTTTTTCCCCTGCAGGTGGACTTCATATTGAGCTGAAGTCGCGAAACAGGCGAATTGACGCTGATAGCCGGCAAAATCGCTGCTCTGTTGTACGCGCTCAAGCGATAAATCAATATCCAGCCGGCGCAGACCTGTGACCAGGGCCGTGCTAATACGATTATACAGCTCTGTGCTATTACACGCGTACAAATGATGGGACCTTGGGATAATAACGCTGTACGTGACTTCATGTGCGTGGTAGATGGCCCGGCCTCCGGTTGGGCGCCTGACGACGCCAATGCCATCGTGGGCGCATTTTTGCAGATCGAGACCGGCAAGTTGTTGATGGAATCCAAGTGAAATTGTGTAGGGCTGCCAGCGGTAAACTCTCAAAATTGGCGCGTCCTGCCCCAATCGGGTAAGGGCCTCATCTGTGGCCATATTGAAGGCGCCGTTATGAGCGCCGGTTTCCAGGTACCGCCAAACTGTCACATCCGAATTCAAAGACGCCTCTATTTTTCCATGATGGCAGCAGAGAGCTCTGCTTCGCACACGAGGACACCTTCCACAAACGCTTTGCCCTGCATCCAGAACAGCGTGCGTCTGCTTTTTGATAGCTCGACTTCAAACCTGAGCTGGTCTCCGGGAACAACAGGCTTCCTGAATTTGGCCTTATCGATACCGGTGAAATAGACCAGCTTGCCTTTTGGGTCGTGCTCTGAATCGCTTAGCATCAAACCGCCCGTCTGCGCCATCGCTTCCAGAATGAGTACGCCGGGCATGATAGGATGCCCCGGAAAGTGGCCCATGAAGAATGGCTCATTGATGGTAACGTTTTTTATGCCAACAACTTTTCGCATGGGGTCCAGCTCAACGATCTTGTCCACCAAGAGGAACGGGTAACGGTGTGGCAAGACCTCCTGAATGGCCAGCACATCCATCACAGTGCTTGTGGCTGAACTGTTCTCCGTCTCTTGCATCTGTGCTCCGGGTTTATGGCCTTCAAGTTGTGAATATGCCCCTGGAAAGACTGGAAGTCCGGAATCGCATGCCTGTTATTTGCCAGGGCAGCGAAGTTCGACTGTCTCTCTAATGTTATGACCGTGATATCACAACAAGAGGTGTTATTCAGCATGGCCGAATAACACCTCAAACATGCTATCAATCTAACCCGATTTCTTGCTGATTTGGCTTTGCCGCCTCAGGAATTTTTCAGGCTAAGGAGTGACGTGTTTAATTTCCGTCTGAGCCGTCAGTCGGAAGGCCTTTATTGAGTTCTTCAAGAAGCTGTTCCGTCAGGTCCGGTTGCTCATCAGAGGCATACAGAATATTAGCGGCGACTGTATCGAAGATATACTGATATCCGCCGGCCTGGCCAATTTTCTTGATCGCTTTGTTTATTTTGTCATAAACAGGTTGCAGGAGCTCCACTTCTTTCTGCACAGCTTCACCCTGTTGCGGGCCCCATTTCTCTTGCAAAAACTGCTGATATTTGATATAGAGATCCTGAATTTCCTGTTGCTTTGCTGCTTTCCTTTCTTCACTGAGGAGCAGGCTCTGCGATTCAAGTTGCTCCTGCAGCGTCTGAATTTCTTTCTCCATATCACGCGCCTCCTGCTGCCATTGCGCGTTCAATTCCTGCAACTGTTTGCGGACATCGATTGCCTCTTTGTACTTCTCAAGCACGCGATTGGAGTTGACATATCCAATCTTGAGCTGCCCAAAGGCAAGACCGAACAAGCACAGATTGACCAATAATGCAGCAAACAAGCTGGTTGATTTCACGCTTACCTCCATATTAAGAATTGATTTACTTAAATTAGAAACTACGCCCGAATACGAAGTGTGGCTTCCAATCCCCGAATTTCTCGCCGGTTGCCCTGTCCAGGTTGTCAAAGCCGTAGGCGTAATCAAATCCAAGAATACCAAGCATTGGCATAAAGATTCGAAAGCCGATGCCAACGGAACGGCGCAGATCGAATACATCGGTTTCATCCAGGCTGCGCCATGTGTTGCCTGCTTCCGCAAAGAACAGCCCGAAAATGGTCGGGTTGGGTGAGATCGGGAATCGGAGTTCCGTACTGTACTTAAACATGACTTTGCCGCCCGTGCCCCGGCTGGAGCTCGAGAGCGGATCATCATAGCCGCGCAATGCGATGGAGCGCGACAGGCCTTCACCGCCCATGAAGAACAGCTCCAGAAACGGGATATTCTGCGCATCATCACCAAAGCCTTCGATGTATCCGGCCTGAAAACTGTTGAATAGAATAAAATTAAGAAAGGCGGGTGAGAACCACTCGTTTTTCAGAATGTGCTTATGGAAACTTACGTTGCCGCCCAGGGGGCCACCGGTTATTTCAGTGGACAACGAGAATTGCGAACCTGATGACGGGAATTCCGGTCGGTCCAGACTGTTTCGCGAAATCACTTGTGTGATACCGCTTGTGGTCAGCGGCCAGTCTTGTTCCGCCACGCCTGGGTTGACTTGCAAAAAGGCATCAGTGAAATTGCTCAGGTCGGTCTTATCGATGCGATAGATCCAGTCAGTACGGAAAAAGTTGTCCGGCCAGCTCAGGCGACGGCCAAAACGTATGCTGCCTCCCTGACTGCGCTGGTCATAACCGATGAAGCGGCTGTCGCGCTTGATGTCAAATACATTCACACCCACGAGGGTCGGCGTGTCAAACAACCACGGCTCGGTAAAGCCAAGCTGAAAAGACCGGAAGGCGCGGCCAAAATTCCAGTCAAAGCTGAGGGTTTGGCCATTGCCCAGAAAATTGTTCATGGTCACACCGATGCTGCCGATCAGCTTGTCACGCTCGCTGAATCCGGCAGACATGTTAGCAGTATCGGTGGACTTTTCTTCGACGTCAAGAACGATGTCGACCTTTTCATCACTTATGGGCTGAACATCGGGGCGAACATCGGCAAAATAGTTCAACACAAATACCTCGCGCTGACTGCGAACCAACGCTTCGCGGCTGAAGGTATCTCCCGGATGAATTCTTAACGCTCTGCGAATTACCTTTTCTTTGGTTTTCGTGTTGCCTGTGATGTGGATCTTGTTTACAGTTACAGCTTCACCTTCGACGACGCTGAAATGAATATCCACAGTATCGCGGCCAACGGGCTTTTCCTGCGGCACAATGTTGGCGTAAATATATCCTGAGTCATAATACAGGCTGCCGATACGCTCTTGCACGGCTTTTTCCACCTTTTCACGATTGTAGACCTCGCCCTTTCTGAAATCGAGGTAGCTCTCAAGCCGTTCGGCGGTGTAGAGTTGGTTGCCTTCCCATGATATATCACCGAAATAGTATCGGGTACCCGGGTTGACCCAGATATCGATGTACATTTCTTTTTTCTGAGGACCGTAATGGATGGAGTCTCTAAGCACTTCGGCATCACGAAATCCTTCTTTATTATAGAAGGCGATAAGGCTCTTCAAATCTTCCTGATACTTTTCCCGGTCGAAATCGCCGCCGCCAAAGAACAGAAAGCCGTTTTCTTCAGTGTCTTTGAGCTGTCCGCGAAGCTTATCGTCAGAAAAGTACTTGTTGCCATGAAAGGTGATTCCTTCGATGACAACTTTGTTGCCTTCGCGTATTTTAAAGCGCAGGACCCGCCTGTTATCGAGTGCGCCTTCTCTGACTTCTGAGCTTACCTGGGCAAGCAGATAGCCTTTTTCTTCATAGAGATCTGTTATTTTGGTTTCAGCTTTGTTTACGACGTTTGGACTTATCACCTGACCTTTGTAGAAATCAAGTGCTTTTTCGATATCTTTTTTCTTGAGCTTGTCATTGCCTTCAAGCTCTACTTTTTCAAGGCGGGGGTATTCTTCAACTTTGATGGTCAGATAGACAGCGCCGGCCACTTCCTTTTCCAGCAAGACCTGAATGTCTGAAAACAGGTTGAGGCTCCACAACTGCTTGATGGCTTTCTGAATATCCTCGCCGCTGATTTCCTGATTCTCGCTCAATCCGGAATTCAGTTTGATGAAATTCGGGTCGGCCATTTTGCTTCCTTCCACAGCAATGGAAGCCACTTTGATCGTTCTTCTGCCTGGTGCTTGTGCGAAAGCCAAATTTACAAACATAACCAGAAAGACCGCTGAAATCAGAGGCCAGGCTTTTGAACATCTATACATCATAGTTACTGCTCCATGTCACATTTGACCAGCAAACGTATTAAATAACAAAAAAACTAACCAGAATCAAGCTTTAAAAGTTCAATTTAATTTTCGAGCGGGAAGGAGTGTCTGAGCCAGATCTTTTTATCGTCTTTATGTGTTTCCAGCAGAGTGTTGTAGTCATACTCTGCCTGGATCAGCCATTTCTTGTCAAGTCGATATTCCAGCCCGAGACTGTGCTGGAGTCCCACCCCTTTGTCCGAGTATTGGTAATCGATGCCGGTCTTAATTTCACCCGTATATAACACATACACATCTCCCGGCAAATACTTCCCCAACATCAGCCTGCTGCTGCGCAGAAATGCCAGAGATGATCCCAGTGCTTCATTGCTGAAGCGTGAGTCGAGAAAGTTTTGTGCAATCGAATAACTGAAGCGCACGACATCCAGTTGTAGCTTGCGTTCCAGTTGCCGTTCCAGCGGTCGCAGGAGGGGTCGAAACAGCATCTTGTCAGTGCTAATGCCGACTGCCTTGCGAGCCTGCTCATCGATGGTGTCAGAGGAATAGCCCAGAGTTGCCATGACATCTCCCTGGGTCTCGTCGAAGCCGGGGTGCTCCGAAGAGAGTTTGATATTGATCCGGTCCCATCTTCCGCTTTCCACCTCCTGATGCGTTACGTCATCTACGGTGAAGAGGGTGAGATAAACATCACTCGGCACATTGGTCGAGTCCCGAACCACAGTCCAGGCTTTGCCATAAACAATAGGATAAAGAGATGACCGAATGAACTCGGCGCCAACCTTTTCGACGCGGAAATTCAAATCGAGATATTCAATTTCGCCGCGTGTTGATTCGACCTTTCCGCCAATGGTAAAACTGCTCGTGTCCTCCAGGATACCGCTAAACTCCAGCATGCTTACGTTTGGATCGACTTCCATATTCACGTAGATGCCGGCCGGGAATTGCCGGACATAGCGGGCGCCTTTCACGGAAACGGCCCGGACATCCCAGTTGATATTGTCGATTATGTTCATGACGATGGGGTTCGGCTCTCCGATGCTTTCATCGAATGGAAACATCAGATTGGCGTCGCGCACACGCACGGTGCCGCGCACGTAAGGGTGACTCCAGGGACCGGCGATGAAAAAGCGCTCATCTTCTGAGTATCCCTCAAGGGTATACCAGCCAATTTCGCCGCCATCCATGAGTCCTGGAATGTGGAGCGGCAGGCCACGTCTGGATGTGGTTATGGTGAGGGCGCCCAAGTTAAGATCATCGCCGCCCAGTCTAAGGGATTCGTATACGCTATGATTCAAGGTGTCTGGCGCCCGTGTGTTAGCGATTGCAAACGATTCTCCGCGAATCGTGCCCTCAAGCTGCTTGATGTTCAGAAAATAATCATCGGCCTCAACCTCAAGGTCTCCGGACAGGTTCTTGATTTCCTTTGCCACTGAATTCAGAAACAGCTCGCCGTCAGCAAAGCTGAGTTTGCTGCCGGTAAAGTCGGGCGTTTTGTAGCCGCCGGTCATCTGCAGGTCCAGGCGGCCCGTGCTTTTTGAATCTTCAAAAACTTCCGCCATGTCTGGCAGCAGCGCCAGAAAATTGCCCTCGCCTGAAAGGTCGATACCAAGGGGGATGCCGCCTCGTAACGGTAAATATGCCGAGCCTTCCAGCACAAACGCATCATCTTTGCGAATTTGTGTGCTTCCGACATTCAAGGCGCGGTTGGATACGTAGGAGCCATTGCCATTGCTCTCATTGCCGAAGTCAAGCAGAATCTCATCGAAGTTTAGCATGAGAATTCGGGCATCATGCACAATGACATTGCCATACAGCGGTACCTGTGGCAACTTCCCTTTCAGGTGGACTTGAACGATGGCCTCGCCTGCAACGACGTCACCCTGATCGGCCAGTAACTCGAGCATATCTTCAACCCGCAGGCCGGCGCCGGCCAGTATAGCATCAACTTTCTGCGTCGCAAATTCATACTGTCCTTCGCCGACGATGTTGAGGTTTTCCGCATCCTTTAACGATAGCTTGTTCACCGATATTATCTTGTCATTGCCCTCGAAAGCGATCTGGCCTCTGACCGGGCCCATATTGTTCAAGAAGCCATCGAGTAGCCATAAGCTGCCGCGAAAATGCGACGGTCTGCTTTTTTCACCCAGGATGATCTGACCGTAGATGTCACCTTTGAATCCATCCGTTTCCTCCTTGCCAAGGACCGAAATCAGAACCGGTAAGCTCATGCCTGAAATCGACAGTTTTCCGGTTGCGCGCTCAGGGCTTGCTATTGGAACGTGCAAGGCGCCGGTGAGCCAGTTCTCAATTTCAAGCTTTTTCACATCTGCGCGGTCCTGATTCCAAACGATTTCGAACGACCCGTTTGCTGCCTGGCTGTTAGGCAGTAAGACAAACTCACCTGTGCTCTTTTTGCTGCCCAAAGTGAAATCGGAGCGGCTTTCGATGTGGAACACCCTTTCATAGTTTGCGAGTTTGCTGCCATTGACCGTGACTTGTAAGTTGGAGGCCACACCTTCTACGGACGCATTGAGGTTGTAGCGGGACCGCAAGTAGGCGAGGAAAGGGTTGTCATGATACTTGAACAGCGTTTCCATATTTGTGATCAGGATGTTGTA
>CAZVSL010000311.1:0-7536 GCA_964629935.1 uncultured Calditrichaceae bacterium
CGATGCGCTGAGCCGTGATGGCGTTACATTCATGCACAATATCGCGCAATCTTCCTGGACCAAGCCGTCGATGGTTTCGATCATGAGCTCGCTTTATCCGCAGCAACACGGCATCAACAACCTGACGGTGGATATAGAAGATACGCTGCTGACCCTGCCGATGCTCTTGCGCGACCAGGGTTATCAGACGATTTCGCTGGTAACCAACGGTCTGGCGAAGTCCGACGCTTTTCAATTCGATGAAACCTTTTATCACGAAATCAATGCTCTGTTTGACAGCCCGGCCGTGGTCTCGCCGTTTTCTTATCAACCTTTCCTGCTCAAGCGTCTGATCGGCGAGGTGCCCCTGCACAATTCGCCTGTTGTTTTCCCCGATGAAATGGTGAGCGACTGGTATATCGATGCTGAGAAAGTGAATTATTTTCTGAAGCGGTGGCTCGCGGAAAACCATGATCAGCCGATTTTTCTGCACCTGCACCTTTTTGAGCCGCATGAGCCTTATCTGGACCATCCGTACAACCAGATTCAATTCAATTTACGCGCCGGCTGGAATCGTGAGCGGCTGGAATATTATTATGACCGCGAGATCGAGTATCTGGACCAACAGATCGGCGTGCTGCAGCAATTGCTCGCCGAAGCCGGTATGGCGGACAACAGCCTGATCATTTTCACCAGCGACCACGGCGAGGAATTCCTCGACCACGGCGGCTGGGGTCATGGCAAGACGCTGTTTGAGGAGGCGATTCACGTACCGCTGATTTTCACATTTCCGGACAGACGGCATGCCGGACAGCAAATCGATGCGCGCGTGGCCAACATAGATATTGCACCGACGGTGTTGGAATGGGTCGGACTCGAAGCGCCAGCGCAGTTTCAGGGCCGCTCGCTGATTGATTTGATGGCCGGGGCGGAGCAGCCCGAACGCGCACTCATCAGTCACGTCCAGAACCCGACATTCGAAAGCACAGCCTTATATAAAGGCGATTATAAATACATTCGAACAGAAGGCTTTCATGAGAAGCAGTACCTGTTCGAGCTGTCCGCAGACCCGCGTGAGAAAAACAACCTGGCAACGGAAAGACCGGAAATCATGGCTGAGCTGGAAGCAGATTTGCTGGCATTTACTCAGCATTTTGAGAACACGCAATTGAAATGCTCTCTCCAATAATCTGCAATACCACTCGTACTGGCATGAGGTTTGTAGCAAACTGATGTCGGCCCAAGGATGTCGTTTCAGGTCTAATAAACGGGATGTGTGCTCACTAATCAGGAAAACGAATCCGGTTCGAGGAAAAGTAATAAAATAAAGTAAATGAATGTCTGAAAAGAGCTATTTAAGAAACATCTCAATACTGATTCTCTGGAGTCTGTTTGCCGGTGTCGTGTGGGGTTTGTATGAAGCCTCGGTGCTCATTGCAACTCAGTATCGTGGCCTCATTGGCCATGACGCCGGCGGCATTGTGAACCTGTACACGGCGGCCACAGTGAATTATGGCTTGCTTGGCCTCATTCTTGGTGTCTGCTCATCAGCGTATATGATCGCATTGCAGGTGTTGTTCAGGCAAAGCAGGCAGCGGTTCAATCTCGCTGGCTTTTTCCCAATCAGTATCATCGTGCTGTTGCTGGTCTTGTGGGCAGGGGTTTATGCAAATCGCTATCCGTTGGCTCGCATTCCCATGTCGCATCCGCTGTCAGTCAGTGTGAGCATCGGTATTATTGGCGCGGGACTTATCTTGTTGTTTTTCTTGACGAAGCTAGCCACTGATAAGCGTAGACAAAATCGGATTTTGCCACTTCCAATCCGCACGTTGGCGACAGTCGTGGCCATTCCGGCTCTGGTATTCGTTGGTGCTCTGGGCGTGCACGGTCTTACTTCCGGCGAGACAGAATCGATGCCGGGGCAGGCCGGATTCTCATCCAACGGTGAAGAAAGCAATGAAAGCGACAAAGCCAACAGTGTGGATGGTGATCTGCCGAACATCATTTTGATCACAGTTGAGACGTTGCGCGCAGACCACCTCAATCTCTACGGCTATGACAAGCCGTTGCATACGCCAACCATAGAGCGTCTGAGCCGGGAGGGTGTTACATTTATGAATTTCTACACCAACTCTTCCTGGACCCGCGCCTCTATCACTTCGATGATGACATCGTTGCTGCCGCAGCAACATGGCGCCACCGGTTTGAGCGTGACTTTGATGGATAGCGTGGTGACATTGCCGAAGCTGCTCGAAGAGCAGGGCTACCACACCGCGGCCTTTGTTACAAATTTGAATTCGAAATCGAAAGGCTTCGGCTTTTCCGAGGTATATTACGACGAGATAATCGAGTCTTTCAGAAATCCGCTGGCGGTTTCTGCATTTTCTCTCAAACCTTTCCTCATACGCAGGATGCTCGGCACGAAGAACCAATTGTCGCAGGATTTCCCTTTCGTGTTTCCGACAGAGTTTGTGAATGACTGGTATCCGGATGCTACCAATGTCAACTTATTTTTAGCAGAGTGGCTTGAAAGCGCTCCGGAGAAACCGCTCTTCCTACATATCCACTATCTGGACCCGCACGAACCTTACCTGCAGCATCCATACAGGTCAGTTCAATTCAATCTGAAGTCTCAGTGGACGCGTGACCATATCGTAGAGCTGTACGACGGCGAGATTGAGTATCTGGATACCGAGATTGACCGCTTGCTTGAGATTCTTCGTGCTGGCGGTCATTTGGAAAACAGCTTGCTTATGTTCACCGGCGACCATGGCGAGGAATTTCTCGACCACGGCGGCTGGGGCCATGGCAACAATCTGTTTAACGAATCATTGCACGTGCCCCTCATTGTCCGATTCCCGCACCAACGCTACGCTGGTCGCCGTGTTGAAGCGCCGGCTTCCGGCATCGATCTGGCGCCAACGATGCTGCAGGAAATTGGTGTTGCAATCCCGGAGACATTTACAGGTCGATCGCTGCTGCCCATGATCGAAGGCGAGGAACAAGGCCGGCGCGTGATCGTGGCGCATCTACAGGCGCCATCTTTTGAGGTCGCTTCTATGATGAAAGACAACATGAAGTTTATCGCCCGTACCGGCTTTAACGCGACAAAGTACCTGTTCAATCTCGCTGAAGATCCTGACGAGCGTAACAACCTCATTGAGACTCACCCGGAAATTGCAGCAGAGTTGGAGAGCGAGCTCACTTTGATCGATAAGAAATTGCGAGAGAAGCAATATAAGGGCAAACACCTGGAACTGACTGAAGAAGAAAAACAGCGGCTACGCGCGCTGGGTTATCTGAAATAAGGTATCACTACTTCGGTGAATTCGATTTCCGTCTGGCAATCCGGCGTCATGTATCCTTATGCAGGCTCAGGGTACGGAATGAACCGCCGTCATTGAGCTTGCCTGTACTCAGACTTGGCCGAAGTGTCGAAATGCGCGGTTCATTCGAATTTACGAAGTAGCTTATAAAGAAGTAGGAAGTAATTATCAGGAGGACAAGATGGACAAGGCAGTAACAATCATCCGCCAGGGCTGGCATGTTGCGATACTCAGCATAGCGGTCCTTGTTGCGCATACAGACTTGATGGCGCAAGGGAAGCATCCCTATCCGCGCATAGCCACGTTTCACTTCTACCGCGGAGATGTGCCGCCCGACTGGCATGCGCGTATGGATTTGGTTGATATCAACAAAACGGACCCGGAAATACCGCGCGCGATCAAGCGCATCAATCCCAATACAGTTGTATTTTCAACCAGCGGCTGGACGGTGTGGAACAGCAACAATCCGATTTCAGACACCAATATCAGCTTTCCATCCTCATGGTTTGCGCGGCGCTCAGATGGCAGTCCCATCGAATTCAAGGGCAATAAGATTCTGATCAACCTGTCGAATCACTGCCCGCGTGTCAATGGCAAACGCTACAACGAGCTGCTGCCGGAGGTACTCATCGATCGCGTGGATTTGACTGCTTTCGATGGCATAGCCAGCGACTGGCTTTGGAGAAAACCGCACAATCAAACTGACATCGATCTCGATAACAACGGCCGCAACGATTATAGCGAACACGGCGAGGATTGGGTCATAGCCGAGTGGCAGGCAGGCGTCGAGAACCTGCTGCAAATCTTACGCGACCTGATGCCGGCCAATAAGTACATCCTGGTCAATTCCGGCTTGTTTCATGAATACGGCTGGCAGACGACCAATGGTCTCATTCTGGAAAACAACCGCGGCATCTACGGCTGGAACGGATTCGAGCGCACTTATTTTGAATGGAGCCAGACCTCGCGCGAACCGCGCATGATGATCTTCGATGTGCTGCCATCGGGCAACGATCCGCGCATTAAGGGCGAGTCCAAAGACCATTACCCGCACATGCGGTTCATGCTCACCATCACGCTGTTGGGCGAGGGATACTTTAGCTTCTCAGACTTTGAGTCGAGGGCGCTGCACCATTTCGATAAATACTACGATGAGTACGATGTCGATCTCGGTTTCGCACGCAGCGGACCGCAACAACTTTCCAATGGCTGCTATGTGCGCTTTTTCGACAAAGGCGTCTCTATCACGAACCCCTCGACCTCAACCCAGACCGTGACCGACGGCGACCTGCGCAGCCTTTCCGGCTACAATGGACCGTACTACCGCTTTCGCGGCGGCCAGGATCCGCAAGTCAACAATGGCGAGCAGTTTTCGCGCATCGAGCTGTATGGCAGCAAGCTCAGTGATGGTCTGATCGTGGGCGACGGCATTATCCTGCTGACCGAGCCGAAAACCATCGTCGCTGACATCATTGTCGATAATCAGAATGCGGAGACCTCACCGGGCAGCAAACCAGCGGACTTGCAAGGCACCTGGTCGGAAACAAACGAAGTTGACAGACCCTACAGTATGCGCCAGGCCAATCACAATGGCCTCTATGGCGTCGTCTATTCCGGACCGGGCGGCGGCAGCAAGGCCGTTTATACGCCGACGATCGGCGTGGCCGGCGAGTATGATGTCTATGAATGGCACGGCGCCCTGGAAGGTCTCGCTATGGCGACGAATGTGCCGGTGACCATTACGATCAACGGCGATGTCAAGTATGCTGATCGCATAGACCAGTCCCGCAATGTCGGGCGCTGGAATCATCTGGGGCGCTTCGACTTCCCGGCCGGAAATCGCGCCAGAATTGAGATTTCCAATGACGCAGACGCAGCCGTGGTCGCGGATGCGTTCAAACTTGTGCATCTCGGCTCAGACAGCAACGGCGATGGCGATGTGGCTGCGCCGTCCTCGCCCAAAGGTGTGCGGGTGACGGTGGATGGGCAGTAATCTCCCTTCGAATGGAGACTGAGGTCAAAATCTACAAGGAACGAACTGAAATGGAAGAAAATCGTCTCGGGTTTGGCAATTGGTTCAAGCTGTTTCTGCGAACAGCCTTGACTGTTGGCCTGTTAGTCGGCCTGTTTGAGTCGCTTGTCATAGCCGCCAAAGCCATCAGCAGCAATTCGCTCGCTATCGGGCTACTGGCGCAGTTAGTGGTGTTTGTCAACGTCGCGACTGCACTGTTTTTGCTGTTTATGCTGGCCAGCAACCTCGTGCTTTTGCCTCTGCTTTTTGTCCCTCTACGCAAGATCTCAGCGACCATCGCTAGGATTAAGCCGCAGAACCTGGCGTGGTTTCTGAATTCTTTTTGGGCGATAGGCTTTACGCTCATCTATTGGGTCAACTATAACTCCGGGCGATCTATTCTGGCGCCGAAATCGATTGCGTTTAATGTTGCTGCCGGAGTCGGCGCCGTCGTCCTGGCCGCAATCGTCGCGCGTTTGGCGCCCGCAGCTTCTATGAGCATGACTCGAAACGGCAAGCCGAAGCCGGTGGTAATCGGATGGCTTGCCGTGCTCCTGCTTGCTGTTTTTCTGCTGCCCAACATGGATGCTGCCACACGCAGCGACAGGCCTAATGTCGTGCTGCTTATCATCGATACTTTGCGTGCTGACCGGCTCGGCTGCTATGGATACGACAAACCGACAACCCCGGCAATCGACGAGGTCGCCGAGGAAAGCGTGCTGTTCGAACAGGCTTATGTACAGTGGGCCTCATCGCTGCCGTCGCATGCATCTATCATGGCTTCGATGCATCCCTACTACCATGGCGCGTTTCCGAACGGCAAATCGCTGAATCCCAAGTTGTTGACCCTGCCGAAAATACTAAAGGAATATGGCTACACCAACGGCGCTTTTGTCAGCAACGCGCTGGTTGGCAATCAGTACAACTTCGAGCTTGGCTATAACACATTTACGGATCTGACGCACTTCGATTATCGGGACACAAGCTGGCGCATGTGGTTGCATGAGCTCAATCTCATCCGGCTTTATGACAAGCTTGCTAACAGAGATTTGTTCACTGAGCTGGCGGTGTCGTGGATAGAGCACCACCAGAATCGTCCTTTCTTTCTATGGGGACAATGGCTGCATCCGCACGCGCCGTACAATCCGCCCGAAGAGGTTTTGCGCAAATTTGAAGACAGCTATTCCGGTATTGCAGACGGCAGTCTGCAACAGATTTTCGACATTCGGCAGGGCAATGTTGAGCTTTCGGAAGTTGATCAGCGCCATTATTCTGCGCTCTATGATGCCGAAGTCGCGGTCTCAGACATGCAGATTCAACGCATCTATGACAGGCTAAAATCCCTGGGACTGGTGGAGAATTCGATTATTATTATCACCTCAGACCATGGCGAGAACATGCTGGAACACGGACTGGAGTATGGCCACGCCGGTGTGCACGAATCCAGCGTGCGCATTCCGCTGATTTTCCGGCTACCGGACAGAACTGCCGAGCAAGTACGCATCCCGCAAGTGGTTCAGAGTATCGACATTGCTCCCACGGTGCTGGATTTGATCGACGTACCGGCGCCGGAGCAATTCCAGGGCAGGAGCATGATGCCATTGCTGGAAGGAGATGGCGTCGACTGGCCGAATGAAGCCTATTGCGTCGGATTCTGGAAAAAGCGCAATTTTTTCGGCCTGCGCAAAGGGGATTGGAAACTGATCCTCGATGCTCGCAAAGACAACCATACCTGGGAGCTGTACCATCTGCCAACCGATCCACACGAGACCAACAATCTTTACGAGATCGAGACTGAGGTGGCGCAGGAAATGAAACAAGCTATGGAAGGGTGGCTCACACGCGAGCTGGGAGATCTCGATATGGCCTATCAGCCTGGCGGTTTTTTTGAGGAGAATTTTGACCAGAAGACGATAGAGAGATTGAGGAGTCTGGGGTATATTAAGTAGGGAAGGTATAAGGCATAGGGTATACGATTTCCGAATTTCGAAAAATGGTGATGTTTTATGAACGATTTCAAGGGACAGGGATTAAGTCTCCTTTTTTCATTTACTGTTGTTCTGGCAATGGCCGGGTTTGCGTCTGTTCTGTCGGCTCAGCCGAACCGGCAGGGGGCGGATAACAAGACTTTCGAACAGCGGCGTGACGCCTGGTTGTCGCAGGTGCCGAGTCCGTCCGGCTCGATTCCGATGGTGGACCAGCGCAACTATTTGTTTAGCT
>CAZVSL010000312.1:0-2148 GCA_964629935.1 uncultured Calditrichaceae bacterium
GGCGCTTCGACTTTGTCGGCGCAGACCACCGCCCCGACTGGCACGCCGCCGGCCATGGCTTTGGCGAGGCACAGCATGTCCGGCTGTAAATCGAAGTACTCGCTGGCAAACATCCGGCCGGTGCGGCAGAAGCCGGTTTGAATTTCATCGATGATGAGGAGGCAACCGGTTTCATCGCACAGCCGTCGCACCTGCTGCAGATAGCCCCTGTCAGCGATATTCACACCGCCTTCCCCCTGGATGACCTCCAGCAAGATGGCTGCGGTGCGGTCGGTGATTGCTTCCTTCAGCTTATCGAAATTGTTAAATGGCACAAACGAGAACCCCGGCACCAGTGGCTTGTACGGTTCTTTGTATTCGGATTTAAAGGTGGCGCTCATGGCGCCAAACGTTCTGCCATGGAAACCACGCATAGCACAAATGAAATCGGTTTTACCGGTAGTGAAGCGAGCAAACTTCAACGCTGCTTCAATGGCTTCAGTGCCGGAATTACACAGAAAGGCGCGGGTCAGGCTTTGCGGCGTGATGGCGACGAGCCTTTCCAGCAGCGCAGCTTTCTTGTCATTGTAGAAGACATTTGGGCAGGTGACAAGCGTTTTCGCCTGCTCAGCTATAGCACGGGCCACCGCTTCGTTAGCGTGTCCAAGGTTCGCCACGCCGTGACCACAGACGCAATCAAGATAGGTTTTGCCCTGCTCATCCCAAAGCGTTGCTCCCTCGCCTCGCACTATGGCAATGTCCCGCTTGTGATGCACTTCGAACTCGTAAGCCTGTTGTCGTTCCGCTATGGTTTGCATACACTTTCTCCAGCTCAAAATGTGGTTATTGTGCGATTGGCGATGGCATGCCAGCCCGATTCCGCGGGATACGGCTCCGAGCAAATGATGGTCTCGCCATTCTCTCTGTATCTGAGTGTAAAGTACTCGGGATCGTCGTTAAAACGTGACGCAACGTAAACCCGGGCTTGATCGGCAAGCATTATGTTCATCGCCCGCACATAGTCTGTGCGCTTTTCGATGATATCGAGTCCTTTTTTGAGAGCAGCAGCCATGTCGCCGCGGTCGAACCGCTTGATATAGTTGAAGATTTTCTCTGCACCAATTCGTCCGCTCTCTTTGATCTTGACGCCGCGCAGCTCGCCATTGAAAATAAAAACATACTTGCCATCGTAAAAGGGCATATTGTTTTCAACATGGATATCACGATTCTCAAAAGCGCTGCGAGCATGGGCCAGCAACAGATCAGACTTGCCGAACTGCGCCAGATCATCCTCCCAGACAGGCTTCAGGTTTCGATAAATACGCCAGGCGCCTCTTTCGGGATAGGCGCAACCCCAACCGTGCCCCTGATATTCCTTGCTGTTTTTTGCGATTGCGGCGAATTTTTCGAGATGATAGCTTAAATCAAATGGCTCGCGTGTGCGAACATAAAGCAAACGGCACATATCTCTCAACGACCCTGAGTTAAATCAACGTTGAAGATAGCAATTGGCTTGTATTTTCACAAGGGGAAAGTGAAAGAAAAAAACCGCCGCCAGGAATTTTCCCTTAAGGCCTTCCCGACAGCGGTTTTACTTTAAAAGGAGGTCAACCAGCTAAGGCACTCAGTCACCAACATAGACAAGCTTGAAACCAAGGATTTTCACGCTTTCAGGCCCGTCTATTTCATCATTTATGAACTGCGGATATTGCTCTGCAATCAGAGCGTAATGAAAAACGTTGATATCGTGTCTGCCTTCTGACAGTTTGAAGGTGCCGCTATCACGCGTGGAGGTGTGTGGCTCGCCCGGTTCGTCAGGCACCACTTTGTACACGCCGGCGTTCGGGTCCCGCGGCAACGAAACGCTATTTTCATCTGATATATCCAGGTAGTAACTCTCGTTCAATTGCGAGTCACCGCTGTTATACCAGACCTCAGCCAGCAGCCGATATTTGCCGGCCGTTGTAACTTCGAAGGTTGCCGCCTTCAAATGCTTCATGTCATCCTCACCCTTATCAGCCCGCACATTTACGTCGGCCGCGAGCAGAATATCATCCACCGGATTGACCTCAGGTTCTACCACCTCGATGGTGTCCGAGGCTGAGATATAACCGGTGCGATTAAATGCTGTGGCAGTGACAATGCGTATACCGGGTGAGCTGAACACAA
>CAZVSL010000312.1:2158-7536 GCA_964629935.1 uncultured Calditrichaceae bacterium
CTTGGACATCCAGGAAATCGTTGCCGGCTCGTTTACGGTCACGCGGCGTGTGGCTGAAAGCATCACGACCGGATGCGGAGGCATCTGTTGCTCTCTGACGAACACCGAATCCTTCTTAACGGTAAACAAGCTCTCGGCGCCGTAAGCAGTGGCAGTGAATACCTTTTTGCCCGGATTAGTGAAATTCACTTCTTCCGAGCCTTGCGGGCCACGCGAACCGACGCCGCGATCGATCACTACTTCCAGGCCATCGCTTTCCCACATCAGCAACGCCGGCTCACCAAAATCAACCGTGTCCTGCGCCACGTCAAAACTCAGGCCGGGCGGCATCTCGGATTTTGGCGCAATGTGAATTGTGTCTTTGCGCTGCGTGGTCAAGTCATCGACGCTGTAGGCAGTGGCGGTAAATATCTTCATTCCGGTCGTCTGGCAAACCACCTTCTCCGAGCCTGTCGGACCACGAACGCCAATACCCTGGTCGATAATGACCTGGGCGCCGTCGGACTGCCATTCCAGGTTAAATGCCTCACCCACCTGAACGGTATCCTCGAGAATGCTGAAACTCAGAGATGGCGGTTCACCGGGCTCATCGCGCAAATCCAGCACAACCACGCTTGTTTGGGCTGTGATGATTTCAACCTCTTTCTCTGCCATGATCTCTTCATTTTTCTTGCCGAGAACAGTGTAATTGCCGGGCGGTAGACTGAGTGCGAAAGCGCGTTCGAATGATTCAGTCACGAGCTCATCATTTGCATCGAGAATTTGTACGAGAACAGAATCGCGGTTCACCGATACAACCAATTGGCCCTCGCCCGGAGGAAGCGGCTCCAGCACTGCCTCAACGGCGTAAACGCGACCTTCGTCAATAACCAATCGGTCCGTATACGCCAGAAATCCTGAACGTGAAACCCTCAAGGCATGCAACCCGGGTTGAATATCTTGAGCATTAAACGGTGTATGTCCGGCCATGGAACCATCGATAAACACATCCGCTGAGTCGATAGAATCACCGTCTGCCGTTATCGCAGTTACTGTCAGCGTCGTAACCGGGTCAGGGGTCATCGGTAGATCTGCTTTGCTGCAGCCGATGGCAGCAACCATAGCAATCAGCCATACCCATAATCTGTTCATCGTTGCTTGCTCCGCAGCCACTCTTATTATTTTGAACATCATCGAGTCTCTGCGTTGGTAGTTAAAATGCTTCATTAAAGTTGACTGCCAGTCCCAGAGTTGAGCCCAATTTCCACTTCGATTCACTGAAAATCGAGTTCGAGTTGGTATAGCTCAGCATGGGATTAAATTCAAAGATACCATGTTTGACCACGAGCCCCGCAGCCACACCCGTTGTCTTGAAGGTCCAGTTATCACTATCGCTGAAAAACTCCCAGCCTCTAAAGGCGCCAACCGATATGCCCAGGTTATTCCATTTCATGTGTTTGATGCCGACGTGGACAAACGACTCTGACTGGTTGCCCTGGCTTGTGGATATGGTCCACGGCGTCACGCCGCCCTGCAATACAAACGAAGTATTATTGATGATGATGCCAAGCGCCATCGATGGCGAGATCAGCCCGCTGCCAGAGCCGGACTGCCAGGTCCAGAATCCACCTTGCAGGAACCAATCGAAGTAGCTGTGGCTCTCAGTAGCTGTGTGGCCATTTGAACCATTGTTGCCCTGCGCCTCAAGAACCGGGTGCAGCTTTTGAAATTGGTCCTCAAGCTTGGCAAGCTTGTTATTCAGGTCGCTGTTCTTTTCTTTGATCTCGGTGAGCTCTTTCTTATATTGCTCGCGCGTGATCTTTTTGCTCCAAACGACCTTGACTCCGGCAATGTTCTCGTGTGTTACGCCGACCTGGCCACGCTCATAGCGGGCACGTAATGCGCGCGCGCGCCCAAGCCTCTTTGCATCGTTCCAGGCTTCAGAAATGTGTGTGTGCACGCTGCGGCCGTTCATAACCCAACCCAGGCTGTCAGCAGCGCCGAGGAATGTGACATCGATTTCCGGGTTTTTCATCAATTCATCTAAAGCGGCCAGTGCAGCCGTGTCAATTCTGGGGTCGTTCAGTGACGTGCTGCCCGGCTCAAACGTCTTGATCCAAAGTACACCTGATGTCTGTGCTAAAGCTGTACTCAGGAAGACAAGCGTTAACAAGAATGTTGCAGTGTATGTCAGCCGTTTCATAATATCACCTACCTTATTTTAACTGACTTGTCATCCGTGACTTGCTGCGTCGCTTTGTCGCAGCCTAACAGACTTTCGGTTGTCTGTTTACTTATGGTACATATCAACTTTCGTGCCACATTTCCGAATTTCGTTTTACACACCTGTTTTATTTAGATTTATACAACTTTGTTTTCGGATAGCGTTTTGTTCAATTCTGTTCCCAGATGATACAGCGTATTTTCTAATTAGATAATTGTTAATACAGTGACTTATCCCTGCTGAAGCAGTGAACCGAAATGTACAATTATTGTTCAGTTTTCCACAACTATTAACGAAAATGCTTATAATGCTAACGAAAATACTGCACGGCCGTGCCCATTATTAAACTAACTTAATTTTGTTGCTATTTTATGTCACTTTTTGCAATGCCCCATGGCTCTGCCAAGGTAAACGACCACTGCTTCAACAAGAGACAGCCCCTCTGAGCATGCATGATACGGCAACTTCTCAAGCACTCTCTCTTTTTTACATGACGCGACTGTTCTTACAATTAAAATTCTTTAACAAGCTTGGCTTTTGACAGAATATTTGTTATATTTTCGCCGGGGAAAGTCGAAGCTGTATAGAATCTAATCACTTGAAAATATTCCAACTTAGGATTTCTGCCATGAGCACACTCCTCATTGCTGACGACGAACAGACTTTTCTGGATTTCATGGTGCGCCTGCTCCAGAAAGACCACCAGCTTCTGATCGCCCGCAATTGGAATGAAGTTCTCGAGAAATATGAATCCAATCTCTGGCGTCTCAATGCAACGATACTCGACGTCAACATGCCTGGTTTGAGTGGCGATCCCTTTATGATGATCGATAAGCTGCTGAAATCGAACCATACGGTTCCGATGATCATCATCTCGGGACAAGACATTGTTCTGCGGCATGAATTCCTGAAAATGGGCGTCTTTCAGTACCACGGTAAGCCCATAGATATGATGGACTTGAAGCTTACTCTGAAAAACGCGCTGGAGTACAACCGGGCTTTGCGCAAGCTGGAAAATTACGAGAAAGCAGAACGAGATGAGGCAAAATTCTATCAGAAGCTGCTGAAAGTAGATCTCACCGACCTTCAGGAACGAATTCGTAGTCAGGATACTGAGGTGCGTAAGAGTCCTGTGCTCATACGCGGCGAGCCGGGCTCGCGTCCTGAGATGCTTGCCAGGATCATCAGCGATGAAGTTGATGGCAAGTTATTCTTCAGCAAGGTCTGCAACGAATCTTTCAAAAATATCATTCCCCACAATCTTCAAGATGGCGATACGCTTTATCTCGAAGGCGTAGAGCACCTGGACAGTGAAGAACACCAACTCCTCCTCGGCATGTTCGAGCAGCCGGAGGCTGAACTAAATGGCGCCGGCCAACATCCCAATTTCAGGCTAATCGCATCCGTTGCCAACAACATCGAGAACACCCTGGACGCAGACTCAGAGCTGGCACGGCTGTTGGAGCACCTGGCCCGGGTAGAGTTGCGTATCGAGCCCCTGCGCCACCGTCAACATGAACTGCGCGAGATCATCACGCTTCTGTTTGAAAAGAAGAAACGGGAGCGCTATTCGGTCGCTCACACAATTTCAGAAGAATTGTATGAGCTGTTTATTGAATACAACTGGCCGCTCAATCTGGAAGAGCTGGACGTTATGCTCGAAAGCCTGCTCCTGACCTGTCAGGACCCGGTGATCTTGCAAAAACACCTGCATCAGCTCGATTTCTCGGACATCGCTAATTCCAGGTATCCGACTCTGGATGATATGGTCGACCAGCATATCAAGAAAGCACTCCGATTGACCATGGGCAACAAATCGAGAGCAGCAAAAATGCTCGGCATCACACCGAAAACCCTTTACGCCAGAATTCGAAACTGAAGTTCATACCATTTTCCGGTAGTTCAATATTGACGGAGCCCTGCGGTTTCAAAGCCGGGGGCTTTTTCTTTTTGTCGCCCGCCCAAATAGCCACTTATTCCGACCACCCGTGTTTTGGCCTTGAAAATACGCGCTGAAGATTGTATCTTAACCTTAGTCCCAAATTGAGCGATTCATGCAAGGAAATCTTCACCAATGGGTTGTATGAAGGGTGTTCACGCTTTAGCGTGCAATTCCCGTCGCCCCGGCAAGCTGAAGCTTGAACACCGAACCACCCCACACAAGAGAATCGCTCGATTCAGGTTAGTATTAAGAGCACCATAATCACAAACTGCATTCGGCCTGAGTATGATACCATCTGAAGCGCCAGAAAAAACAATACGGCTTGACAAATGGCTCAAGCTAAGTCGTATTTACAAAACCCGTTCCATCGCTACCCGCGCTTGCGAAGAAGGCAAGGTCAAAGTTAATGATGTCAAAGCAAAGGCCTCCCGTATTATCAAAATCGGAGACACAATCACCATTAAAGTGCGCAGCAAATATCGCTCTTTCGATGTAGTCGACATTGTTCAGAAGAACATCTCCAACAAAGATGCCAAGTACCTGTACCAGGAGCACAAACCCGAGCTTTCGGAAGAATCAAAAGAGCTTTATGAGTTGTTGCAGGAATGGGATAAGCAGGGCAAACGCAAGTATAAGGGCAGGCCAACCAAAAAAGAACGCCGGCAATTGGATAAGCTTCGCGGTTTTGAATGACGGGCGGCTGCAGTCGGCGATATCAGGTAGTCAGTAGATTACAGACATAATCTCCCACCTCTCTTGTGCCGAGGTTTCCTCCCAGATCGCGCGTGGTGTTGTCACTCTTGATGGCTTGTTCCACGGCTTTTTCAATAGACCCGCCGGCCTCATCGAAACCGAGATAATCGAGCATGAGAGCTGTGGTCAGGATCGCGGCTATGGGGTTGGCGACATTCTTGCCGGCGTACTTGGGCGCGGAGCCGTGCACCGGTTCAAACATGGAAGTACCTTGCGGATTGATGTTGCCAGAGGCAGCCAGACCCATGCCGCCCTGAAGCTGCGCGCCCAGGTCGGTGACAATATCTCCGAACATGTTGCAGGTGACGATGACCTCGAATTGCTCCGGACGTTTTACCATCTGCATGGTGAGTGCATCGACGTAAATATGCTCCTTTTCGATATCCGGATATTCGTGGCCAATTTCATCAAACGCGCGCAGCCAGAGATCGTGACCGAAGCGAAGTGCATTGCTTTTGTCTGACATGGTCACTTTCGGCC